>NZ_JAVJAN010000002.1:0-132951 GCF_031344075.1 Clostridium aquiflavi | reverse complement strand
GTAAATGGACTTTTAGAACCCTTAATGAGTATTGTTACATTTACTGCTTGTCCTAATTTTATATTGGGAACAAGCTAAAATGGGACTATACTCATTTTAGTGTTCTTAAGTTCAATTACTCCGCCCACTTTGCTTATGCATATATCAACACTCTGCTAAAACATATCCTAAAAATTATAAATTAATTTTACCTTCTTGTCTGAAATAAAATATTCAACTCATATTTAAACTATTATTTTACTTCATATAATAATTCATTAACTGGTAACCCTATAACCTCTGCAATTTCTTCTAAATTTAATCCCATCAATAATAATTTACTTGCAATTTCTAATGATTTTTCTTTTTTTCCACGCTCTTCGCCTCTTTTTTCTGCATTACTAATCATACTAGCACTTTCATATAGAGAGCTTTCTTTCCACCATAAATCATTATTATAATCTTTTTTTTCAATCTTATTTATTATTTTTTTTATTGCTAAATCCATTCCTATTACTTCTTTTAATGTTATTTTAGATTTTATAATTTCCATGAGAATTAACCACCTTTCAAATATATGTAGTGTAGCCCAAGCTAAACTTATTGTATTTATTTTATTAATAAACTACATATGAACAATGTAGTTTAAGTTTATTTTTTAAAATTCTATATTTATATCGTACATACGTTCGTATATTTTTGCAAGTTAATTTATTAATCTAAAGATTAATTCTTCACATATTTTTCTAGTTTTATCTCGCTTTTTCTTTGTTTTTCTAATCCATAAATTTTATTTTTATTATTGGTTGTATTTTAAATATATGTTAATATATGCAATAGATAAAGTTCAATTACTACGTCCAATTTGCTTATGCACATATCAACACAATACTAAAAATTTCCCTATTATTATATTAGGTAATATAATGTATATCTTTTAAAACACTATTTATACTTTTGTACTCAAGTAATTCATTGTTAATATTGAATTTAAATTACCTTTGTGGGATAATTTACTTGTATTTATATTTTGACCTTATTATTACATAAAACAAGGGGGAAAAACTTATGAAATTAAATAAGTACTTATTTCCAATAATATTAGGTATATTATGTAACATCTTTATCGCTTTTGGTACAGATAACTCTATTGTAGAATTATCTTTATCACTAATTACTCTGCTTATAATAATTTCTTATTTATATTACTGTGATAAATCTAAATCCAACGATAATAGTGATGATAACGATTTATCAAATGATAAGGATACAGTATTTAAAAATGTACACTCTATGATTGAAACAATGGGATTTGATGTTGAACATCTTTTATGGATTTCAAAACAAAGTAAAGAAGCATTTTCTCATTTAGTTGAAAAAAATAAAGTTATTTCTGACTTTTCTACTACTAACTTAGCATGTATTGAAACTGTTGAATCTGGTATACATGAAGTTGTTTCTAGTTGTGAAAAAATTGATGAAAGTATATCAACTGTAGAAACCGAAACAAATGATACCCTTACAGTACTTGAAAAAAGTAAAACTTCTATTAGTAATATAATTTCACTATTATCAGAAATGAAAATAATTTCTGATGATTCTTTACAAATAAATTCAAAATTACATGATTCTTCAAAAAGCATAATTAAATTTGTTGAATACATACATGATATTTCTAGTCAAACAAATTTACTTGCTTTAAATGCATCAATTGAAGCTGCTCGTGCTGGTGAAGCAGGAAGAGGCTTTGCTGTTGTAGCTAATGAAATACGAAAACTTGCTGATGAAACAGATAAATTTGCAAGAGAAATAGATGGTATAGTTAAAGATCTTCTTGATAATATAACTGATACTAATTCAGCTACTGAGAATTCTAAAAAAACAATAACTGAACTTGATTCTATTTCTAATGAAACTATTGAAATTTTATCTGACAGCTATGTAGCTATGGGACATATTAAGACTTCTATTTTAAATTTAACAGATGTATCAAAATCAAATACTCAAATTGCATTTGATATTGAACAAGCTCTTACACATTTAACTCATACTATAGAGGATACAAATAGAGAAACTCTTGACTCAATAGATATGATTGAAAGACATGAAAATAAAACTGATCAATTACTTGATTATTGTGCTGCACTAAGTAGTGTATCTGAAAATTTACAATATCAAATGAGTCACCTTAAAGGAGAAAATGAAGTTATAGTTGGTATTAATCCTTTCACATCTCCTGCTGATATAAAGAAGATGTATCTTCCTATCCTAGAAAGATTACTTAAAGGAATCAACTTAACTCCAAGAATGATAATTGTTAAAGATTATGATGCTCTTAGCGATCAAATCAAAAAAGGTACTATTGATATGGGTTGGTTTTCACCATTTGCTTATGTTATAGCTAAAAACAAAGCAAATGTCACACCACTGGTAACCCCTAGAGTTAATGGCAAAACTTATTATAATGGATATATAATAGCTAACAAAAATTCTGGAATTAAAACATTAGCAGATTTGAAAAGCAAAAGCTTTGCTTATGTAGATAAAAATAGTGCATCAGGATACTTATATGCTAGACATATTTTAAAAACAAATAAAATGGATCCTGATAGATTATTCTCTAATGTTTCTTTTGCTGGAAGCCATGATAATGTAATAAATGGAGTTTTAAATGGATCATTTGATGCTGGTGCAACTTATAATGAGGCTCTTGATAAAGCAAAAGAAAATGGTATTAATTTAGATGATTTAATTATAGTTTCTATGACTGATAATATTCAAAAAGATGCTATTGCTGTTAGTCCAGATATGGATTTAGACAGAGCAGAATCTATTAAAAATGCCTTTGTACACTTCAACAATTTCCAAGGTATAACTACACCAGTTAATGGATTCGTTGAAGCAAATGATAATGACTATAACTTAATTAGATCAGTTGTGAAAGATTAATTCATAACTATCTATTTTTAATTAACCATTATACTTTAAAATATGTTAATATATGCATACGAAAAGTGGACTAAGTAATTGAAATTAGTCCACTTTTCCTATTGCATATATCAACATGTTAGTAAAACATAGCCATTAAAAATCTTATTTTATTTCTACAACATCATAACCTTCTTCTTCTATTGCTTCTTTTAAAACAGAATCACTTTCTGTTGTTTCTACTGTAGCACATTTTTCTTGTAAATTTACTTCTACTGATGTTACATTAGCTAAGTTTTCTAATGCCTCTTTTACATGACCTACACAATGGTTACAACTCATTCCTTCAATTATAATTGTCTTTTTCATAAATCTATTCCTCCTAAAATATTATTTTCTATTTACACTTTAAAATAAGGCTATGTTTTAAAACAGTGTTGATATTGTAGTATAAAGCTCATGGACAGAGGAATTAAGCTTTAAAGTTCCTTAGTCTTAGTGCATTTAATAATACTGATACTGAACTAAAACTCATAGCACCTGCAGCTATCATAGGATTTAGTAATGGGCCACCAAATATATGTAGTATTCCCATTGCTACTGGTATTCCTAATATATTGTATCCAAATGCCCATGCTAGGTTTTCTTTTATATTTCTAATGGTTGCTTTACTTAGTTTTATTGCTGTAGTAACATCCATTAAATCACTTTTCATAAGAACTATATCTGCTGATTCAATTGCTACATCAGTTCCTGAACCAATTGCTATACCAATATCAGCTTTAGCAAGAGCTGGAGCATCATTTATTCCATCTCCAACCATTCCAACTTTATCTCCATCTTTTTGCAATTTTGCTACTTCATTTGCTTTATCTTCTGGCAATACTTCTGCTAAAACTATATCTATTCCAACTTGTTTAGCTATTGCGTTTGCAGTATTCTTATTATCACCTGTAATCATGGCAACTTTTATCCCCATTGAATGTAAACTCTCTATAGCTTCTTTACTATTTTCTTTTACAGTATCAGCAACAGCTATTATGCCTTTTAATTCAGAATTTATTGATATATACATAGGTGTTTTTCCCTCATTAGACAATCTTTCTGATTGTTCATCTAATGACGATATATCTACATTTTTTTCTTTCATTAGCTTCTTATTTCCCAGGAAAATATTTTTTTCGTCAATTAATACCTCTATACCGTGACCTGGGATTGCATTAAATTTATTAATTTCTTTTAACTTTAATTTCCTATCTTCAGCTTCTTTTACAATTGCTTCTCCAAGTGGATGCTCTGACCCCTTTTCAGCACTTGCTGCTAAGCTTAATATTTCATTCTCAGTTATATTATTAACTAAAACATCTGTAACTTTAGGTTTTCCTTCAGTTATAGTTCCTGTTTTATCAAATACTATTGTGTTTAATTTATATGTTGTCTCTAAGGCTTCTCCACCTTTTATTAAAACTCCATTTTCTGCACCTTTTCCTGTTCCAACCATAATTGCTGTTGGGGTTGCAAGACCTAATGCACAAGGACATGCTATTACTAATACAGATATAAATATAGTTAATGCAAATATCATTGACTCTCCTGCTACAAGCCATGCAACTGCTGAAATTACAGCTAAACCTATAACTATAGGTACAAAATATGCTGAAATAACATCTGCTAATTTTGCTATAGGTGCTTTTGATCCTTGAGCTTCTTCAACTAATTTAACAATTTGAGCTAATGCAGTATCTTTTCCAACTTTAGTAGCCTTATATTTAATAAATCCAGTTTTATTTATACTTGCGCCAATTACAGTACTTCCAGTTTCTTTTTCTACAGGAATACTTTCACCAGTAAGCATAGATTCATCAATTGATGTAATGCCTTCTATTACTTCACCATCTACAGGTAATTTTTCTCCTGGTTTTACTAAAACAATGTCTCCAGCAACAACTTCTTCAACTGGAATAATAGTTTCTATGCCATTTCTTATAACAGTAGCATTTTTAGGAGCTAAACCCATTAATGCTTTTATTGCTTGAGATGTCTTTCCTTTTGATACAGCTTCTAAACATTTACCAAGTGTTATTAATGTTAATATTACAGCTGCTGATTCAAAATATAAATGCATTGCATATTCACTATTACCTTGATTTATCTTAACTATTGCAAATATTCCATATAAAAATGCTGCTAAGGTTCCTATTGATATTAATGAATCCATATTAGGACTTAATTTAAAAAGATTCTTTATTCCTACTTTGTAAAATTTATATCCAACTAACATAACTGGAAGTGTCAATACAACTTGTATTAAAGCAAAATTTAATGGATTGATAATTGGATCAATTATACTTGGAAGATGCATTCCCACCATATGCCCCATACTAATTATTAGTAATGGAACTGTTAGTATCACAGAAATTATAAATCTATTTAGCAATTCTTTAGCTGGATTGCTATCTTTATTACCTTCTTTAGCTTTATATTCTTTTTCAATTTTATAACCTGCTTTTTCTACAGCAGCTTTTATGTCAGAATATCCTGCTAAATCTTCGTCAACCACTATAGTTAGCTTTTCAGTAGCAAAATTAACATTTGATTCCTGAACACCTTCTAGCTTTTTAGTTACCCTTTCAACTCTATTAGCGCATGCTGAACAAGTCATTCCCTCTACTTTTAAGTTATAAGTTTTTATATTTTTCTTAACACCATATCCAGCTTTTACGACTTTTTCTTCTATGTCTTTATCTTGTAGTTTATTTTCATCAAACTCAACACTAAGAGTTTCAGTTGCAAAATTAACGTTAGATTTTTCTACTCCATCTAATTTTCCAACAACTCTTTCAACTCTATTTGCACAAGCTGAGCATGTCATTCCATTAATCTTAAATGATTTTTTTTGCATACATTATTCCTTTCTTTTTATAAATATATTTATTAGCAATATTGATGTTATTGTATATAGGCGCAGTGGCATTGAAATTTGCTTTTTAGAATTCTTAATGAAGATTTGTTGAATTAATTGCTTGTCACAATGTTTCATTGGGAACACGCATTAATTAGACTAATCTTTATTTTTAGATTTCTTAAAGTAAATTTCTCAGTCCACGAGCTTTTATACTATAACATCAACACATTTAAAATATGTTGTAAATTATATTTTAAATCCTACTTAGAAAGTATTTTTTCTAATACTTTATTCATTTCTTCTATCTTTTCATCGGGATTATTATTAAGACATGCTTCTTTAACACAATGACGTAAATGCCCTTGTAATATCATTAAATCAGCTTTTTTAAGTAATGATTGTGCCGCTAATATTTGATTTGCTACATCTATACAATACCTATTATCTTCTATCATTTTTATTATCCCTTCAATTTGTCCTTTTGCTGTTTTTAAAGATTGTAATGCTTTTTTTCTTTCTTCACTCATGTTTTATCCTCCCACCCCCGGGTAGGGGGTCTGTATTTATATCTAATTATAGACTTGTTTATAAATTTGTCAAGAATATTATATTTTTTACCAGATTTTTAAATTTGGCTATATTTTAAGTGAATGTTAATATTTTATAATTTCTTATACAAAAAAATACCTTAATAAACTTAGTATTTTAAATTTATTAAGGTATTATTCTTATAACTTATGTCTTTTTTTAACCAATATCGATAAAGCTTCTTCTGATAAATTAGCAAAGTATTTAGCACAATTTATTATTGCATTTTCATCTACTGCAAATTTAGGGTGATGATGTGCAAATGATTTGCCTGTTCCAAAAATTATGAATGCACCTGGAATAGTTTCTTGATAATAAGCAAAATCTTCTCCTTCTAATCCCATTGAATTTTCACTTACCTTATATCCCATTCTTTTTCCTATTTGAGATGCAATATTTACCCATTCTTTTTCATTATTTGTAGCTGGATGTCCCTGATGCCATATGAATTCAGCTTTTCCTCCAAATGACTCTGCTATTCCATTAATAAGACTACTCATTCTTTTTGGAATCAACTCTCTTGTTTCTTTATCTAATGTTCTAACTGTTCCTTCCATATAAGCATAGTCAGGTATTATATTCCATGAATTTCCACTTTCTATATGAGTTATACTTAAAAGTGCATCATTAATTGGACTTACATTTCTACTTATAATAGTTTGTAGAGCATTTATAATATTTGATGATATTATAATTGGATCAATGCTTTTTTCCGGTTTTGCTGCATGACTCCCAATACCTGATATCTTTATTTCAAATCTATCCACAGCTGCTGTCATTGCTCCAGATTTTATTCCGATTATCCCAACATCTAAATTAGGAACATTATGCAAACCGAAAATAGCTTCAACATCATCTAAAGCTCCTGTATCAATTATTTTTTTAGCTCCTTTTGAACTTTCTTCACTAGGCTCAAATATAAATTTAACTGTTCCTATTAAATCTCTTTGGCTTTTCTTTATTAAATAAGCTGCACCTAAAATTGCTGCCATATGAAAATCATGACCACACGCATGCATTTTACCATTGTTTTTAGATTTATAAGACAAAACACTTTCTTCTTTTATAGGTAGAGCATCTATATCGCATCTTATTGCAACTATTGGTCCATTAGGATTACCTTTCACTTCAGCTATAAGGCCTGTCTTTAAATCAGTATGTAAAATATCTATATCTACTTCTTGTAGTAATTTTTTTATCATATTTGTAGTTTCAAACTCTTCATTTGATAGTTCTGGATTTTGATGCAAAATATGATACAAGTTTATAAGTTCTTCTTCCAAATTATCTATTTTCTCTAACAGCTTATCATTAATCATTGTTATTCCCCCTGTAATATACCTTAAATTATAGCATCCATTTTAGTTATGTAAATATATACTACTGTATAAACTACCTTTTAATAATTATTATATTATATGTCTTGATAAATAATAATAATTATTATATAATATTAAATATATTCGGAGGTGAATATTATGATTAACATAGGTGAATTAGCTCCTAATTTTACTCTTCAAGGGTGTGATGAAAAAATCCACAGTTTAAATGATTATAAAGGTAAAAAAGTAATTTTATATTTTTATCCAAAAGATAATACACCTGGATGTACAGCTGAGGCTTGTGATTTCAGAGATAATTATAATATTATTGAAAATAAAAATACTGTAGTTATCGGAATAAGTAAGGATAATTTAAATTCACACAATAAATTTATAAGCAAATTTAATTTGCCATTTATCTTATTAAGTGATGAAGAAAAAACAGTTTGCAAGTTATATGATGTTATAAAAGAAAAAAATATGTTTGGTAAAAAAGTTCTTGGAATTGAACGAAGCACTTTTATAATCGATGAAAACGGAATACTTGTTAAAGAATTTAGAAAAGTTAAAGTAAAAGGACATATTGAAGAAGTGTTATCTAATATATAATTATATTTAGAAAATCAATTTAATTTTGTATTTTCTTTTAATAAATTTTTAAAAACTAATTTTTGATTCACATACCTAATTTTTAATTATAGCTGACTTTATTGTCAGCTATAATATTTTTTATATAGATCCTCTCTCCTATCATCTTTAACATTAAATTTCGCTCTTGATTTAAATACTTGCTCTAATTTAATTTCTTGTATTATAAGTTCTTCTTTATCGCTTAAATCATTTAATATATCTCCCCATGGACTAACAATAGCAGATTGGCCATTATATTTTATTCCGTCACCTTCTCCTAATCTATTGATACCTATAATATAACTTTGAGTTTCTAGCGCTCTAACTTTTAAAAAGCTTATCCATTCTTCAATTTTTGACTTTGGCCAATTAGCTGCGACAGTTATTGCCTGCGTATTTCTTGAAGCTACTTGAAAAATTTCAGGAAACCTTAAGTCATAACAAATAAATGATGCTAAAGAAAATTGTCCTATTTTATAATTTTGAATGTTCATACCATTATGATATGCTTTTGGCTCTCCACCATATGTAAACAAGTGTATTTTAGTATAATCAGATATAACCTCTCCAAAATTAGATATTATAAGATAATTATTCAATGCCTTGGAATCAATTTTCTTACCATATCCAAGACCTATATTTATATTATTTTTTATAGCTAATTCACGACACCATTCGATTATTTTATCTTGTGATAAAGTTAACTTATTTATATTTAATGTTACTCCTGTTAAAGTCATTTCTGGAAAAAGTATTAATTCTACATTTTTTCTTGATGCTTCTTTAATTAAAGTTTCAACTTTATTCATGTTTATTAATTCATTTTCCCATATTATATCAATTTGACCAATTCCTATAACCATATTAACGCCTCCTTCTTTATTAATATTAATATATATTTTATTTTTAATACAACTAAAATTAACCAGTTTTACAAATAAAAATACCTCAAACTAATTTCAGTTCAAGGTATTTCATTCTTTAGCAAATTATATTTTATTTTTTTATCTAGGTAAATTACTTAACTGTTCTGCATAATCAATGTACCAATCTTCTACATCACCAAATGTTCCAACTATATCCATATGATCCGTATTTATAAGTGTTGGCATAACATTCCATTGACCAACTTTAGGTTGTCCGTTGAATTTTTTAATCACATCATTAGAACCTAATCTAGGACCTTCTTGACTTATTGAATTTACAATGCCATCATTATCAAACCATTCGTCATCTATAATAGGACCTTTATAATTACGTGTATAGTTTCCCATTTTAGTTGCACTTGGATAAAATAATGGATTCATAGGACCTATTTGTGGTACAGCATAACCTGTTATTAATAATTTTTTTGTAGCTTTTGTTACCCATGAAAAATAATATACATCAGGTTGAGCTTTTACCCATTTATTTAGTTCTTCAGCTCCATAAGTTGATAAATCATATGGTCCTATATCTTTTGTTCCAGACCATATATTACTATCTAAAACCCTTTTATTATAATTTATATATGATTCTCCAGGTTGTTTTTTTAGTCCAAATTGGTCTAATTTAAAATCATATAAACAATTAGATAAATTATCTTTCCCATTTATTGTTCCTAATATTCCCAATGAAACATTTATCAATTTTTTTGCTGGCATTACATCTGATAATGTTGTTCCATCATTAGGTGTTGATATTGTGGTAACACTTCTAACCCAATGTTTTCCACCCATAAATAAAGCACATATATTTTCTTGATCATAATTTCTTTCTTCTTCACTACCTTCACTTAAAAGTTGAGTAAGTGTACGTACTGTTTGTCCACCCATACTATGACCTATAAGATGAATTTTATTAGCATCACTTACATCTTTATATATACCTTCAAAAGTTCTGCCATATCTTTCATGTCCATATTTTTTAGCATGTGCTGCACCATAATCAACTGTTCCACCAACTATGTATGCGTATAACTCACAAGCTCTATCCCAGTTACTTGAAACAGGACCTACTGTTGCTGTGTAAGTTTCGTATCCTTGATTCCTCAAACTTTCTTGAATATCAACAATACCACCCCAGTATTTATATCCTAATAATTCATCCCTTCCAAATCCCATAAATCCATGAACTAATACTATCGGATATTTGTTTCCTTCCTCAATAACTTCACTTTTAATATCAGGATATTGTAATGGTTCTTGTTCTATAATTTCACCTTGAGCTTCAACTTTTGATTTACTATCGAAATCTTCACTATTAGGTAATTCTATTGTATCTGGTATTTCTAAACCTTCAGCTTCATTCTCCGTTTTTGATTCTTTTAAAATTTCTTTAACTTCATTTAGCTGATCTTCTTCTTTTTTATTATTTGATTCATGATTTAAACTTTCATCATTTAAATTCTCTTTATTATTTTCTATAGTTGGTTCATTTTTTGTGCTATTTTCAATTTCATTCAAAATAAAATCATTAGATGATTTACTCTCTTCTATAATAATTGAATTTGTTGATTCAACAGCCATAACAGGTGCTGAAAAACTTGTAAAAGCAACTGAAATTGCTAAAGCAGTAATTCCTAAAATTTTTACTAAAGATCTCTTCATTACACTTCACCTCATTAAAATTAAATTTAGGTAATTTAAAAGCAAAGACATTATTTCAAGAATTAGAGAGAATTTAACTTCCCTCTAAATTCTTTAATTTTTAATTGTTTTCTGGTAATGAACTTAATTGATTACAAAGATTTAAATACCATCCTTGAACATTAGCAAAACGTCCTATTATATCTTCATGATCTAAATTTATAAGTGTAGGCATTGCATTCCATTTTCCTATTTCAGGATTTCCATTATAATCAATTATTACATCATTAGATCCTAATTTAGGACCATTTTCACTTATGCAGTTTACATAACCATCATTTGGCCACCAATCTTTATTAATTATTGGTTTACCATTTTCATGACGAGTATATTTACCCATTGCTAAAGTATTCTTATAGAACATTAAATTCATTACTCCTGGTTGCGGAATAGAGTGACCTGTAAGTATTGATTCCTTTGTACCACAAACTGTCCATGAGAAATAATAAACATTAGGTTGTGCTTTTACCCATTTATTAAGTTCTTCTGCTCCATATGTTGTTAAATCATAAGTACCAATATCTTTAGTTCCACTCCAAATATCGCTACTTAATACACGTCCAAGGTAATGAAGTTGTGATTCATTGTCCCTCTTTGTTAATCCCCATTGATCTAATTTAAAATCAAATACATTTTGAACTAGAGAATTATGACCTGTTGCTGATCCTAAAACTCCAAATAGTGGGCTTACAACATCTACTACAGGATTAGCATCTGCTGCTGTTGTGCCATCATTTGGTGTTGCTATTGTTGTTACACTACGAATCCAATCATTTCCTCCTTTAAATAACGGTGAAAGATTGTTTTGATCATAGTTTCTTTCTTCGTCACTACCTTCACTTAAAAGTTGCGTAATTGTACGCACTGTTTGTCCACCCATACTATGTCCAACTAAATGAATTTTATTTTTATCACTTATTTTATTATATAATCCTGGATATGTTCTACCATACCTTGCATGTCCATACTTTTCAGAATGAGCTGCACCATAGTCTACTCTTCCACCAACTATATAAGCATAAAGCTCACAAGCTCTATCCCAGTTACTTGAAGCTGGTGCTACAGTTGCTGTATAAACTTCATATCCTTTATCTCTCATTTTCTCTTGAAGGTCTATAGCGCCTCCCCAGTATTTAAATCCAGCTACTTCATTTCTTCCCCATCCCATAAATCCATGTACTAGAACTATTGGATAATCGTTACTTTGTGAAGTCGAGTCTAAATTTGATGTATCTAGTGCTTCTATTGGTTCTTCAGCTTCAATTGCCTGTGTTGATTCTGTTAAAATTGATGAGCCTTCTGTAATTTCAGTAGCATTAACCCCTGCAGGAAAAGTGGTTACAGTCATTGCTACTGCTAATAAAGAAATTCCTAATAATTTAGTTAAAGACTTTTTCATTTCTACACCCCTATACAATATTTTTAACATAATAATCTCTTAATCTCTTCTCTTGTTAAATAACTGCATAGAATTAATAAATATTTACATTTAAAAGTTAGATATTAAAATACCTTTGTAATAAGACTTGTCTACATTACTTTTATATTAAATGTAAAATATATTAATAATTCTTATTTATTAAATATATTAAAATTTAAAATATATCTACTGCTATAAATAAGTTGAATTTTTATTTTTTAATTAATTTCTCAGTGTTAAATTTTATAGGTTATTTAGAATTTTTAATTTATAGAGAATTTTTCTAGTGTTTATTGATTTGATAGTTTAATTAATTTTTTAAAGTCCCCCCCCTTTTTTATAAACTATTAACTATTTATATGTTAAAAGTGACAATTAATTATATAAATATATGAAAATAACATTACTCTTAATTTAAACGTTTACTTAAAGGCTTGTATACATATTATTCATATATTTATTAACTACATATTTAAATTGTGTTAAGTAAAATAGTTAATTTATCTTTAAGAATAGATATATTAAATAAAAATATATATTTAATCATTTTAAAATAATAAGATTTTATTTATAGATATTACTTAACTAATTAAAAATTTTATGTATTATTTCTAAAAATCCTTTTTTATGAAATTTACTTAATTATATTCCTAGTTTTTTGAATTTTCAATATTTTTTGGTTTTTTTTCAAAATTTTATTATAATGTGATTTTATTATACATTTATTTACTTTTTTGATCCTGTATATAACTATTTTTTATCATTTTTTTATCTATAATCTTTTTATTTTTAAATATAATTTTAATCTTAGTAAACAAGCTAATCAAAAATATAAGTCATTGATTAGCTTGCAAAAGTCTATTTAATAAATATTAAACTATTATTCTGGTAATGAGCTTAATTGTTTACAACGATCAATATACCATTGAGTTACATTACCATAACGTCCTATTATATCTTCATGATCTACATTTATAAGTGTAGGCATAGCATTCCATTGACCTTTTACAGGTGTACCATCATATTCTCTTATAATATCATTTGAACCTAATTTAGGACCATTTTGGCTAATACAGTTTACATAACCATCATTTTGCCACCAGCTCTTATCAATAACGGGTCTGCCTGAATTATCATTACGAGTAAATTTACCCATCATAAGTGAATTAACATAGAAATTCTTATTCATAACACCTGGCTCAGGGATATGATGTCCAGTAAGTTTTGATGGTTTTGTTGCACTAGTTGTCCATGAGAAATAATAAACATTTGGTTGTGCTTTTACCCATTTATTCAATTCTTCTCCACCATATGTGCTTAAATCATAAGAACATATATCTGTAGTCCTCTCCCAAATTCTACTACTTAAAACACGTCCTATATAATGTGCTTGAGTTTCATGATCTTGTTTTGCTAATCCCCATTGATCTAATTTAAAGTCAAAATAATCACTTAAAATACTATTTGATCCTGTTAATACTCCAGCTACACCACATAGCGGAGTTATATAATCAACAAATGGTATTGAATCTGATAATGTTGTTCCATCATTTGGAGTAGATATTGTTGTTACGCTATGAATCCAATCATTACCACCATTAAATAGTGGTGACATATCGTTTTGACCATAGTTTCTTTCTTCTTCACTACCTTCATTTAACAATTGTGTAAATGCACGAACTGTTTGTCCACCTTGACTGTGTCCAACAATATGAATTTTATTTTCATTACTTATTTTTTTGTATATACCTGGATATGTCTTACCATATCTATCATGTCCATATTTTGCTGCATGAGATGCACCATAATCTACTCTACCACCCATTATATAAGCGTAAAGTTCACAAGCTCTATCCCAGTTACTTGAAATAGGTCCTACTGCTGCAGTATAAACTTCATATCCTGCATCTCGCATTTTTTCTTGAAGATCTACAGTTCCACCCCAGTATTTAAAACCTAATTTTTCATCTCTTCCCCAGCCCATGCATCCATGAACTAATACAATAGGATAATTATTGTGATCTCCTTTTAATGTTTCTAAATTAATTCCATCTTCATTTAATGACTCTTGTATTGCTATCACACTATTTTGTGTTTGTGAATCTGCACTTTCTGCCGCTTCCTCTATTGTTGGTTCGTTAATTGAATCAAGTGCTTTTACATTGGTTGGAAAAGTAGTTACTATCATAGCAACTGCTAATAAAGAAATTCCTAATATTTTTGTTAAAGATTTTTTCATTTTTACACCCCTATACAATATTTTAACTAATCTCTTAATCTCTTCTCGAGTTAAATTGACTGTATAGAATTAATAACTATTTACATTTTAATTTTGTAATTGTTTACAAAGAAGATAAGTAACTTTACTCAAAATTAAATATAAAACTTAGCAGTTAATTCTTAATTTATTAAATATATTAAAATAATAAATATATCTACTATCAGTAATAAATTAGTACCTTAACTTCAGCATTTAGATTTAATGTCGCACTAAATTTAATATAGCTTTTTTCAGTAATGTTTTCTTAATAAAATTCATTTAAATTTTTAGTACATAAATAGTTATTATCTTTTGTAAAATTTCTTTTAATATTGTTTCATTATCCCAATTTAACACTTCACCCCTATACGTCCCCCCTCATTTTTTAATTGTTAACTATTTTCAATACATACTTTTTAATTTAACAATATATTAGAATCATTAAATATATGTCTACAATTTTTTAATATTTACAAGACTATAATTTAATATGCTACAATAACTGTTAATGCATAAAGTAAAATAGTTAATTGATCCCTAAAATAAATATAATAAAATATTAAAATATATTTAATCTTTTTTAATATAATGTATTTTAGTTCTACTAATTCAGTAAATTACTCTTTTTATCTAGTCTATATTGTAAATCATTTTATGTTTTTATAATGTTAATATAAATTCAAGTTATTTTTTACACATTTAATTTTATATTCTATTATTTTTTATTATATTCCTACAATTTTGAATTTTCAATCTTTTTAAGTACATAATTGTAAATTTGTTTTTAATTTCCATATAATAATATAAGGTTTTAATATGATTATTTTTTATTATATAAACTAATTTTTAATATTAATTTATATTTAATAAATCTAAAAATCACCAAATTCTCAATAATTACATGTATATTATAATAAAATATTACAAAAATGTATTAATTTATATAATATTTTTAATTGATATGCTATAATAATTGTTGTAAATATTTACCGTTACATTTTTTAAAATATTTTTATTATATGGAAGGGGAACAATTTATGAAAAGATTAAGAGATCAAATTATATGTATTAATATAGTTTTAGTTTTATTGGTTTCTGCTGTTATATTACTTATCTCATCTAATCAGATGAAAAATGTAGTAAATGCATCAATTAATCAATATGAACTTAATTTAATGGAAAACTATGATCAAAACATAAAACTACAAGTTGAAAACGTAATTTCTTTATTAAATGGGATTTATAAAAAACAAATAAATGGTGAAATAACTGAAGAACAAGCAAAAAGTTTGTCAAAAGATATGATAAAGTCTTTAAGGTATAACGGTGATGGTTACTTTTGGATTGATGGAATAGATTCAACATTAATTGCACATCCAATGATTCCAGAACAAGAAGGAAGTAATAGAACTAGTCTTAAAGATGCAAATGGACATATGATAGTTCAAGAAATAATAAAAGTTGCTAGAAATGGTGGCTATACCGATTTTTACTTCACAAAACCAAATGAAGAAGGTACTCATCCCAAAAGATCTTATTCAAAATTATTTGAACCATATGGGTGGATTATAACAACAGGAAACTACATAGACGATATAGACCAAGCAATTAATATGAAAACAGAAGAATTGAAAAATAATTTTAATCAGAATAGAAATATATTATTATTTGCATTATTCATATTGTTAATTATAACTGTAATATTATCATTATTTATTATTCGTCCAATTACAAGAGCTCTAAATAAAATAGTAGCCTTAGCTGAACGTTTATCAAATTATGATTTCTCAAATAATATAGAAGTTAAATCAAAAAATGAACTCGGTAGAGCTGGTATATCTTTAAATAAAGCTCAAGAAAATATAAGAAATTTAATAAATAGTATTATTCAGAAATCTAGTGATTTATCATCTTCTGCAGAAGAACTTTCTGCATCTACAGAAGAAGTTTCTTGTAAATTAAGTGAGATAAATGAATCCACTGAAGGAATAGTAAATAAAATGTCGGATAGCACAACTGTAGCACTTGATGTCAATTTAACTATTTCAAACATAGCAAAAAATACTAATACTCTATCTACTAGTTCAAAAAAAGAAACTGAAACTCTTATTAATTTTAGAGATAAGGCTCTAGAATTAAAAAATCATACAAATGAAGTTTTAAAATATATAAATAATTTATATCATGAAAAAGAAATTAATATTAAAGATGCTATTAAAGCTGGTAAGGTTACAGAAGAAATATATGTTATGGTTGAAACTATATCAAGTATTGCTAATCAAACTAATTTATTAGCTTTAAATGCAGCAATTGAATCAGCTCATGCTGGAGAAGCTGGTAAAGGTTTTGCAATTGTAGCATCTCAAGTAAAAGCATTATCTGAACAATCTATGGAAGCTGTAAAATCTATTGAAGATATTGTAAATAAAGTTCAACTAGTATTTAAAAGTTTATGTGCTGATAGTAATGATATACTTGAATTCTTTAACAAAGACATTACTCCAAAATTAGATGAATTCTTAAAAGTATCTGAATATTATTATAATAATTTAAATTTGGTAAGTAATGCAGCTAATGAAACGTATACTATATCTAGAAATCTAAATTCATCCACAAGTGAAATAGCAAGTGCTATTGATAATATGTCTAGCAATTCAACACAAGCTTCTAGCAGTTCAGAAACTATATTAGAAAATATAACAGAAACTGTTAATAATATGGATGTAGTTGCAGAGACTGCTGAAATACAAGCTAACTTAGCATGTGAATTAATTAATTTAGTTGATAAATTTAAATTATAATATAATAAAATATTAAAAATTTAAAAACTTTTGGGACAGTAGTTAATTTTTGTACAATGCAAAATTATCTACTGTCTTTAAAATTCATTTTAAATTATTTAATATGGAGTGTGGTTTTATATTATTTTTTATTGTACCTTAAATTTTTCAATTAACTCACTTAACTCTTCTGCAATAATAGCTAAACTTTCACCTGAATTTGCAATCTCCTGAATTGTTGCTGCTTGTTCTTCCATTGATGCAGCTACTTCCTCTGTTCCTGCTGCATTTTCTTCTGAAATAGCAGATAAATTTTGTGTAATTCCTATAATCTTATTTTTGTTATTAATCATTAATTCAGCTGAGTGATTTAATTTTTTAATAATATCTTTTACTGAATCTATTGCCATTGCTATAAGATCAAACTTATTTTCTGTATCTTTTACACTTCTTGCTTGAGAATCTACGATACCTTTTACATCTTCCATAGTTTGAACTGCATCTTGAGATTTTAACTTTAACTCATCAATTACTACTTTAATATCATTTGTAAAACTATTTGATTGTTCTGCAAGTTTCCTGATTTCATCCGCGACAACAGCAAATCCTCGACCTGCTTCTCCTGCTCTTGCTGCTTCTATTGCTGCATTAAGTGCTAAAAGATTAGTTTGATCAGCTATATTTTGAATCATAATACTAGCTTCTTCAATTTTTTCTGCACTTTCATTATTTCCTACTATAATTTCATATACTGATTTTGTCGCTTCATTACTTTGATTTGTCTTATTTACTAGCTCTTTTAATATATGAAATCCTTCTTCTTTCTGAATATCTATATTAGTTGTAGCCTTATTTAATTCTTTAATATAATTTGAATCATCTTCAATTATTCTTCCCATTTCCTCTATACTTTCAGCAGTTTCTTCAGTATCTTTTGCCTGCGCGCTTGCTCCACTTGCTATTTGTTCAATTGTCTTTGCAACTTCTTCTGAAGTAGTAGCAGTTTGATGTGATGTAGCTGTTAACTCTTCAGATGAAGCTGCTACTTGCTGTGCCACATCAGAAGTTTTTATAATAAAATTACGCACATTATCATCCATTATCTTAATAGAATTTGCCATACTGCCTATTTCATCTTTTCTTGTTATATAATTTATTAATTCTGATTTCTTATCAACAGTAAAATCCAAATTTGCTTGTTTATTTATAAGTTTTGTAATTACTGTTATAGGCTTTACAATTGACATTCCTACAAAATAACTTATTGCTGAAGCTATTACTAAAACAAGAATAACTAGTAAAGCTACAGATTTAATTGTAGACATCATACCTTCATTAATTATTGACTCAACAGATTCAATAGATTTACCAACAAAGTAAATTCCAATAATTTTTTTATCCTTATCATACATAGGTGTATACTTTGTTATGTATTGTTTTCCAAGAATATTTGCTTCACCAAAATATACATTTCCATTTGCTACTTCTTCATATGCCTTTCCTTTATTATCTAATTTGGTGCCAATAACTCTTTCACCATTCTCCTCATTAATTGTAGTAAGTATTCTTGTATAATCATTACCATTTTTAACAAAAACAGTTGCAACAACATCCATACCTTTAGATAACTTATCTATGTACTCAGATCTCTCCTCAATAGAATTTCCAAAACTATCCACCATCTTACCATCACCATCAATACTCAATGTTCCAAACTGTTCATTAAGATATATTTCAAGCATATTGTCTGCTGAAGTCAATTTATCTTCAAATTGTGCTTGAACAGTTTTTTTAGTTACATTAAATCCATTTATTAATCCAATAGTAACTGTAGATAATGATGAAACTATAACTAAAATTAAAATAATGCTTATAATTTTCCCTTTTAAACTTTTCATCTTTAATTAGCCCCCTTTTATAAACTTTTATTTAAATAAAAGTTATTGAATTAAATATGATAAATATTAATTCTTTAACACCTTTATTCAACTCAATTTTTGTTTTTAAGTATATCTATATTAATTATTTATATTGTCGAATAATATATAATAATGTTTAATTTATTATATATTAAAAACTAAAAGAGGACTAAGAGATTTTTCCCTTAATCCACCTAATAATCAATATATTATTTAAAATATCCAAATATATTAATATATATTTTTGCTAAAATATCTTTCTCCTCTATCTGGTAATAACGTTACGATATTACCACTATCTATTTTACTTGCTAGTTTAAGAGCTGCTGCTACTGCTGCTCCAGAAGATGTCCCAACAATTAATCCTTCTTTTAAAGCAAGTTGTTTTACAATATGAAATGCTTCTTCATCATTAACCTTTATAACATCATCAACATAAGTCATGTCCATAGTTTTAGGAATAAAGTTATTTCCTATCCCTTCTATGTCATAACAAGCTTCTTCTCCGCCTCCCATAGTTGACCCCTCTGGATCTACTAAAACTCCTTTTACATTAGAATTCTTTTCTTTTAAATACTTTAATATACCAGTATACGTTCCTCCACTACCTGCACCACAAAGGAAATAGTCTATTTTTCCATCTAAATCTTTATATATTTCAGGACCTGTAGTTTCATAATGGGCTAATGGATTAGATTTATTCTCAAATTGTTTTAAAGTTACAGAATTCTTTATTGTTTTTAAAAGTTCATTAGCCTTTTCAACAGCTCCTAACATTCCGTCTTCTCTAGGAGTATTTACTATTTCTGCCCCAAGGGCCTTCATTAACGTCTGCTTTTCTACAGAAAATTTTTCTGGTACAACAAATATTACTCTATACCCTTTATTTATGGCTGCTAATGCTATACCAAGCCCTGTGTTACCTGCTGTAGCTTCTATTATTGTATAGCCTGCTCTAAGTAATCCCTTATTCTCAGCATCTTCTATCATGTATATACCTATTCTATCTTTAACACTTCCACCAGGATTTAAAAATTCTAATTTAGCAAATACATTTACGCCAGCTCTTATTCCCATATTATTTAGTTTCATAATAGGTGTATTTCCTATATAACTTCTAATGTCATCTATATATCTCACTACTAATCCCCTCTTTTAATATTAATTTAATATATTCTTTTGCTGCAAATAATGAATGATCTCTATAATTCCCACATTGAAATTTATTTGTTGCTGGTATTTCTTCTGTTTCTAATATTTTATTTAATGAATAATTTAATGCTTCTATTACTTTCTCCACTTCAGGAGTTCCCCATGCAACCATATAAAATCCAGTTCTACATCCCATAGGAGATATATCTATTATTCCATCTAATTTTTCTCTCATATATCCAGCTAATAAATGTTCTAATGTATGCATTGCACCTGTTGGCATCTCTTTTTCATTCGGTTGTAAAAATCTTAAATCAAATTTAGAAACTATATCTCCATTATTACCCTTTTCAAAGCCACATTTTCTTACATATGGTGCTTTTACCTTTGTGTGATCTAATTCAAAACTTTCTACTTTAACCATTAATTTTCCCCCATTCTAATGCTTTTTCTAAATCCTCAATAATATCTTGTGCACTTTCTATCCCAACTGAAAGTCTTATCAAATTATCAACAATACCTACCTTTTGTCTTATTTCATATGGTATTGCTCCATGAGTCATACTTGCTGGGTGGCATGCTAAAGATTCCACTCCTCCTAAACTTTCTCCAAAAGTTATAAATGCTAATTTTTCAAAGAATTTTTTATAATCATATCCATCATTTAATACAAAAGATATCATTCCACCATATCCTTTTGCTTGTTTTGATTGAATATTATATCCCGGATGTTCTTCAAATCCTGGATAATAAACTTTATTAATTTCTGGTCTATTTTTCAAAAATTCTGCTATAGATTTAGCATTTGAATTGTGTCTATCCATTCTAACTGCAAGAGTTTTTATACCTCTTATAAGTAAGAATGAATCAAATGGTGATAGTATACCCCCTGTAGAATTTTGTATAAAATGAATTTTTTCTTTTAATTCCTCATTATTTACTACTATTAATCCAGCAATTAAATCACTATGTCCTCCTAGATACTTAGTACCACTATGAATAACTATATCTGCTCCTAATGTTAGTGGCTTTTGCAAGTATGGTGTCATAAAAGTATTATCCACTATTGTAAATAGATTATTATCTTTAGCTATTTTAGCTACTTCTTCAATATCTGTTATATCCATTAATGGATTTGTTGGTGTTTCTATATATATTGCTTTTACAGTCTCATCAATAGCTTCTTTAATTTGCTTTAAATCTGTTGTATTTACTATCTTATATCCTATATTAAAATTCTTAAAAATTTTATCTAATACTCTAAAACTTCCACCATATAAATTATCTGAAATTATTATATTATCTCCTGACTTAAAAAGAGAAAATATTGCTGTTATGGCTGCCATACCTGAAGAAAATGCAAATCCACCAACACCTTCTTCTAGATCAGCTATAAGTTTCTCAAGAGCTTCTCTTGTAGGATTACCAGTTCTTGAATATTCATATCCTTTATTAATTCCTAAGCCTTCTTGTTTATACGTAGATGTTTGATATATAGGAACATTTACTGCTCCTGTAAACTTATCTCCGTCAATTCCTCCGTGTATTAAAACTGATTCAAAATTCATAATATTTTTCTCCCCTCTTATAATTTTTTAGCACTTGCTATAAATATTTTTGTTTCTGTATATTCGCCTTTACTTGAATACCCTTTGCAATATAAATCCGTATTTTCTATTTCTACATTTTTAAAATTATATTTATTTAACCAATTAGTTATTTGATCATTTGAAAATCCTAACCATTCATCGTACATTTCCTCTTTTGCCCATTCTCCATCATGTTCTGTAACATCAGAAATTACTATACTTCCACCTTTTTTTAATACTCTATAAATTTCTGATATAGCTTTTTCTATATTAGCTACATGATGTAATGCCATATTTATAAATACAACATCTACTGACTCATCAAACAATACAATATTTTCCATATCAGACTTAATTGGATATATATTTGTTATATCTCTTTTAGAAACTTCTTTTTTTAATTCCTTCAACATGTTATTAGATTGATCTAGAGAAAATATTAAATTTGCTTTTTCTGATAAAGCTAAAGATATAAAACCAGTACCACATCCTAAGTCTGCTGCAATCTTATTTTCTATTGATGCTTTAGATAAAACTTTATATTTTAATTTTTCCTCAAAATATTCACTTCTTATTACATTCCAGCTATCTGCTATAGAATCAAAGTAATTTAATGACTTCATAATTAATCTTCCCCCTATTTTATAACTCTTCATTCTTAAATATTTTTAAATTTTTATACTATATTGTTTGTGTAAATTCTCTGAGATTTAGATAAATATTAATACTACTTTAAAAAATTTCATTTTAATTCTAGAATTACTTAATAAACTTATATATTAAATACGTATTATACAGTTTTATATTTTTATATAAACAAAAAAAACCCTACCTCATTTAGAGGCAGAATTTTTATTCCGCGGTTCCACTCTAATTATTATATACAAAAAATATAATATCTTATTTTGGTACAAACATACCTCAACGCTATAACGTGCGTACACGCTGACTCCTACTAAAAACGTATTTTTTCGGGACAGTGCTCAAAGATGCATTCTCATAAGTTATAACTAAAGTCTTTTTCAGCCTAGAAGACCATTCTCTGAAAGTTTCCCTCATGATACTATTTCTTTTCTTAACATATAACAATATAATATTTTATTATAAAACATATTATTCTTATAGGATTACTCTGCTTTATAATAAATAATATATCCCTATTATTTTAATTTGTCAATATATTTTTTAATATAAATTAAAAATATAGGTATAGGTGATATTTAGATATAATTATTAATAACCAAATCTTTAGTTATTTCTTTTCCAAAAACGTAGTTAATAATTTTCTTAAATATCTCATATATCCTAAATTAAACGTATTTTTTATTTTCATAATGTTCTTAATGCTAAAATAATCAAAGGTACCATATTTCCTCTTATATAAGAAATATGGTACCTTTTAATTATCTTTATTTATAAAATTTTGTACATATCTTTATTCAAATATGCTTTCAATTTCTTTCTTTGTTAATTCTCTATAATCACCCATTTTTAAAGATTCATCTAACTTTAATCCACCAATAGATATTCTTTTCAAATATATTACATAACAACCTACTGCCTTTAACATTCGTTTAACCTGATGTTTTTGCCCCTCTGAAATAGTAAGATATCCTGAAACAACAGGCTGATGATCTTTATTCTCTAAATTATTACTAGGAATTTCTTCTTTAAATTCTATATATGATCCTGATTTATGTACATCTATTTTTGCAGGCTTTGTTAATGCTTCATTATTTCCAATAAAAAGACCTTCTTCTAATTGCTTTTTATCTTCATCATCTAAAGAACCTAATGCCCAAAAGAAATAAATTTTTTCAACATGTTTTTCTGGATACATTACTTTATGCTCAAATTCACCATCATTAGTAAGCAACAATAATCCTTCAGTATCTTTATCCAATCTCCCAACATGGAATACTCCACTCATATTTTGATTGTTAAAATAATCAAATACTGTTCTATGAATATTATCTTTTGTTGCAGTAATGCATCCTGATGGTTTATTAAACATATAATATACCTTACCAGTATGAATAACTTTTTTTCCAAGGTATTCTACATCATCAAATTTTTCACTAATATCTATTGAAGGTTCAGTTATAATTTCACCATTAACCTTTACCATTCCATCTTTAATATAAGTTCTAACAGTTTTTCTTCTACCAACAGCTGATTCTGCCAAAAATTTATCTAATCTCATACGTTTATAATTTCGCTTCCTTTGTAAATTTTCGTATCTCTTAAAATAATTATTATATAATTTAGCTAAATAATTTTTATTTAAATATATTAATATAATACCATTGATATTTTACTAAAAAAAGTTTCACTTAAATTTTTATGTATTTAATCCTAAACTCTCTTAAAATTAACCTTAAGTTTCTTTATATATTTTTATTACTAAATTAAAAATCCAAGTATATCCTAATAAAAGAGAGCGATTAAAGTAAATATATACTTTCTCGCTCTCTTATAAAATATATCCTAAAAATATATTAAATATTATTCTTATCTTATAATTAATAAATGCTAATATTACAATTTTCTATTGCTCTAACTTAACTCTTATATACCTTTCTCATTTAAAAAATCCTTTATTAAATTAATACATACCCTTTTTCTATAATCGGCTGAAACTCTACCCTTTGTAGGTATAATTTTTTGTTTATATGCATCAATGAAATCTTCTTTTATTTTACTTGCCTCCACTAATGTTTTACCTATCATCATTTTTTCTAATTCTTTAAATCTTAATACTGTACCTGACACTGCTCCAAAAGCAATTGCAATATCTTTTATTATTTCATCATCAATTTTTATTATCCCAGCAAATGAAACACGAGATATCGCTAATGCATTTCTAGCTCCTATTTTCTTATAGTAATAATTCTCTAAACCAGTTTTAGGCAATAAAATTTCTACTATCAATTCATCTTTTCCTAAATCTAGCTCTTTTCTTCCTTTATAGAAATCATCAATATTAACTATTCTAGTATTTGAAGCAGATGATAATACTATTTTTGCATCTGTAACATATTCAATCAATACAGAATCTGCCTTTGCTGAACCATTTCCTATATTACCTGCCATGGTTCCAGAATTTCTTATAGCAGGTGCAGCAATTCTTGAAACAGCTTGTTTCATAATTTCAGGAACAATATCAGATTCTAATACCTCAGTAAAAGTACATGATCCTCCTATTCTGATATACTCTTCATCTTCAACAATACATTTCATTTCAGGAACTTTATTTAAAAACAAATAGTTAACATCTTTTTGTCCTTCAATCATTAAATCTGTTCCCCCACCATATGGAACAACATCATAATTTGAACGAATATCTAAAGCTTCCTTTAAAGATTTAGGCATAAAACCATTTACCATAATCCCTTTCCCTCCTCTGCTGAAATTTTAATTGCCTTTACAATAGCATTATATCCTGTGCAACGACATAAATTTCCAGAAATTCCTTCTCTAATTTGTTCTAATGTAGGATTTGGATTCTTAGATAATATAGCTTCTGTAGCTAGTACCATTCCTGGAATACAATATCCACATTGCACTGCTGACACATCAGCATAAGCTTTATCTATTACTTTAAAACGTTCTGTTTCTCTAAACCCCTCTATAGTAACAATTTCACTTCCTTCACATCTTCCCATTGCTACCATACAAGAATTAATTAATTCACCATCCATAAGAATAGAACATGCTCCACATTCACCTTCTTTACAACCACATTTTACACCTTTTAAATGATAATAATCACGAAGCACATCTAATAATCTATCAGTAGCTTTTCCATCATATATTACCTCTTTACCATTTAGCTTAAATGTTATATTATTACTCATCTTACTCTCCCTCCTCCATTAAAACTTTTATTGTATCTTCTGCTGTAAATGGTGCATGATTAACCTTTGCTCCATGTCCAAGTGCCTGTTCAATAGCTTCAGCATAAGCCCCTGGTGCTCCAACTAAAGGTAACTCTCCTGCACCCTTAGCTCCATAAGGTCCATAAGGATATTTTTCATCTACATACATATCTACTTTAAGATTAGGTACATCAACTGCTGTTGGTATAATATAATCTGAGAAAGAGTTGTTTCTGATACGCCCCTTAGCATCTGCCACCATATATTCTGTTGAAGCATATCCTATACCTTGTAAGAATCCACCCTCCATTTGACCAACAGCAATGTTGTAATCCATAGGCGTTCCTATATCAAAGCATCCATATGCTCCTAGTATCTTTGCAAGACCTGTGTAAGTATCAACTTCAACTTCTATTGCATTAACTGCCCAAGAATAAGTTGGATAAGCATCACCTTGGAATTTATCAATATAAAATGGAATCATAAAATCTGGTTCTTTATAATGCTCTTCTATAATTTGATCTTCTCCTTCTATCCATTGATCACGAAGTTTTATAGCTGCACGACGTAAAAGTTCCCCAACAGTCATTAAACTACGTGAAGCAACTGTAGGACCTGAATCTGGTACTACATCCGTATCTGGATATTCATAAAATACATTTTCTAAAGGTAAATTTAGCTCCTTTGCCACTATCTTAGGAAAAGTTGTACGAAGTCCTTGTCCTATATCTGTATTTGAAGCAAGTACTTGAACTCTTCCATCAGGGTATTTGTGTAATTTAGCTACTGCCTTAATAATGTCCCTTTCACCTGAACCTGTAAAACCAGCTCCATGAAAATACATAGATATTCCTATTCCTTTTCTATATCTTCCATTTTGATCATTAGAATATTCTTTATGTTTTCTTCTAAAGTCGCAAGCTTTATCGATGCGTTCAATCATATTTGGAATTGGTACTGGAAAATGATACTTACCAGAAGTTGAAGTACTATCTCCTTGTTTTACTAAATGCATTTCCTTAAATTCTAAAGAATCTTTTCCTAAATCCTTTGCAATATGATTCATCATGACTTCAGCAGAGAAAAATGTTTGTGGTGCTCCAAATCCCCTATATGCTCCACTAGGAGTTGTATTAGTTTTTACAGCTCTTCCACGTACTTTAAGATTTGTAATATCATAAATGCCATTTGCGCATATAATTCCCCTTTGAAGAACAACCGCTGATAAAGTTGTATAAGCTCCTCCGTTGAATTTTACATCTATATCCATAGCTGTAACCCTTCCATTTTTCACAGCTACTTTATAAGTATTTAATGAAGGATGTCGCTTTGATGTAAACTCCAAGTCTTCTCTTCTATCAAAGATACAGCGAACTTTTTTTCCAGCTTTTTTTGCAGCTACAGCAACTTGACATGCTAATATAGATGGGAATGCTTCTTTTCCTCCAAATCCACCACCTGTAGCATCTTGCGCTATTCTAACTTTATCTGGACCAAGATTCATAGCTCTCATAACTGCACCTTTAACATAATATGGACATTGCATAGATCCATGTACGTAAACCTTTTCATCTTCTAGAATTTCAGCCATGAGTCCTTGAGTTTCTAAATAAGTTTGATCTTGATAACCTGTTTCGAACTCTTCTTCATATATTTTATCTGCCTCTGAAAATGCCTTTTCAACATCTCCTTTTCCAAATCTATAATCAAAAAAAACTGTATCAAAGTCTCTTATATTAATAACAGGTTCTAATTCTTCATATATAACTTCAATTTCAGATAATATTTTATTTATAATTTCTTCATTAGGACCACAAACCATCCCTATAGGCTCTCCGATATATTCTACTGTGTCTGTTGCATAAACAGGTGTATCGTCTTTAACTATGTTAACCTTGTTATCCCCAGGTACATCTGTTTTATCCACATAGTAATATCCATCTAATAATTTAGGAACCTTAACATCAATAATTTTTGCTTTTGCCTTTGTTGACCTTAGCATTTTACCTATTAAAATATCATCTTCTTCATAATCTCCTACGTAGATAGCTTTTCCTGAAATTTTTGAACTATGGTCTCTTTTAACCACTGATTTACTAATCTTCTTCATATCTACCTCTCCTTTACCATTTAATGCCCCAATATATTTGTTAATATATGTTAATTATATTGTAATAAAAAAATATCATCAAATTCTTCTTAAAAAGAACTTGGTGATATTTCATAAATAACATAATATAATTTTTAATATAATTATCTAGTCTATTTAAAATTTTATCAATATACAAAAAGGATAGTAAATTAGTTTTACTATCCTTTTTTTGTATTTATGTATATATTTATTTTTATATCATTTTAATGTTTTATTATTATATTATTTTCACCCAAAATAAGGATTTAGGCACTTAGTTTTGGCTACCAGTATTATTGGTCAATGACATAAATCTAGAAAATGAATAAAATTCAAACGAAATTATTTTGAAGTTCTTTTTAAAATCGTACCCTCAGTGTGTCCTAAAAATAGTGGGATTTTTTCAATATAAACATCACTAGTATCAAGCCCAAACCATTTTTCTGGTGAAACGGTAAATCTTTTTATAAATAATTTAGACCTAAGTATAAATGAATCCCAAAAACCTAATCCTGATTCATATGAAAGTTCTTCTTGAGTTAAAATAAAACGGAAATCTCCAACTTTTCGATTAGGAATTATAGTATACGTTCTAGATTGAAGTTTTATTTCTCCACTCTCAACTAATTCAGTTGAAATTTGACGCAAAAAAACATTTAATTTTTGCTCTACTCTGAAACCAAGTTTTAGTCGAACTCTTACAATATTAGATGTTCCAAAAGTATCTACACTATACTCTGATTGATATGGTTCATCAGTAACAGAAATATGAACAAACCAGTAAACATCTGCTTTCTTAGGTCTTTTATCAAAGATTGAGTACATTATTGATCTTTCAATTTGTTTAGGATCATGAGTAGAAGTTAAACATACAAGGTTAGTTGTATATTTAGGACGGTCAGGATCTTGACATAATCTATTTAATTGATTTATATAATCTTCAATTTGAACATTATCTGCTAATTCCATTTTAATATTGTAGCCTTTTATCCAAATATACATAACATATAATATTGCACAGGCAATTAAAACAGCTATAAATCCTCCATGCATAAATTTAGCAACATTTGCAATAAAGAAAGAAAATTCAAAGCTAGCAAAGAAAATAAGCATAACTAGAGCAATAATAAATGGAATCTTTTGCTTTAATAAATAGTTAAATAACAGAATAGTTGTCATTAACATAGTAACTGTAATTGATAATCCATAGGCTGCTTCCATATGTTCGGAATTTTTAAAGTAAAGCACAATTCCAATACAAACAATCCATAAAAGTCTATTAACCGCTGGTATATAGAGTTGGCCCTTAGAACTAGATGGATACATAGTATGTAATTTAGGAAATAAGTTCAATTTAATAGCTTCAGATACAAGTGTAAAAGACCCTGAAATTAATGCCTGAGAAGCAATAATTGCAGCTAAAGTTGAAATTATTATACCAAATACCAGAAGACTATTTGGAATCATTTGAAAAAACGGGTTTAAGTCTTCCGAATTAATAAAGTTAGGATTGTTCTTCACTGCCAATATCCAAGCCCCTTGACCAAAATAATTTAATAATAAACATATTTTTACAAAAGGCCAAGTTCCATAAATGTTATTTTTACCAACGTGTCCAAGATCTGAATAAAGAGCCTCAGCACCTGTTGATGATAAAAATATACTACCAAGTATAAAGAATCCCAATTTATTTTCACTACTAAAAAGAATGCTAATTCCGTAGTGCGGAGATAGTGCACGTAATAATGTCCAATCATGAGAAATATTAATAATTCCAAAGAATGCTAAACTACAAAACCAAATAAGCATAATTGGACCAAACATTTTCCCAATTAAATCAGTACCAAAATGTTGAATAAAAAAGAGAATACTTATAATTACTATTACAATTGTAATAATACTATTTTGATGACTACCAAAAACTGTATTAAATTCTGGAATTAACTTTAACCCTTCAACTGCTGAAGTTACAGTCACAGCGGGTGTCAACATTCCATCAGCTAAAAGTGCAGATCCACCAATCATAGCAGGAATAATAAGCCACTTTGCACGATTACGAACTAAGGTGAAAAGAGAAAAAATACCACCTTCACCCTTATTATCTGCTTTTAAAGTGATAAGAACATATTTTATTGTTGTTAAAATAGTAATTGTCCAAAAAACCAGAGATAAAGTTCCAAGAATAAAATTTTCAGATACATTTTCTAAGCCACCATTACCATTTAGGACTGATTTCATTACATAAAGTGGTGAAGTTCCGATATCTCCATACACCACACCTAATGTTACTAAAATCCCTCCTAAGGTCAATTTAGAAATATTGTTTTGTTTTATAATTGATCGCATGTTTAATCTTCCTTTTCTGCATTTAAAATAGTAATATATAAATTCTAATTACGCTTATATATTTGAATTAATTTTTTTAAATTATTCTTTAAACTTTTTTTACATTGCAAGTGTATATTATTAATTCAACACATTTAGTATTTGTTTATTATTGAAATAATATTTATTATAAAACGGTAAAAAAATAAGTCAATCTAATTTTTCTAAGATTAGTAAAATTAGATTATATTTTAATATTCTAAATTATATAAAACAAAAATCCCAACTAGATAAATTTCTAATTAGGATTTCTATTACTGCATTTAATACCTATTTTTTATTAATTTTACTAAATTTTCAATATGTGCCTTTACGCCAATTATGATAGGTAAATTACTTTGTTGAGTCTTATTTGGCAAGAAAAATCGTTCTATCAAACTTTTTGAATCCATTTTTAATATAAATTTTTCTATAATTCAGTATTCATAACATTTTTAAATAAACAGTTATATTTTCAAAATCATCTCGTACTGTCCAACAATATATTCAAACCCTAAATTAATCAGGAAGTCTTTAGTACATTTAGATTCATCATCTACATTAAGAACACTGATTTCAAATGATTCTGTGTTCTCTATTAAATCAGTAATGATGCTTCTGGCAATTCCTTTACCTCTATAATGTTTATTTACTGCGATTTGAGGGATATCTCCTGTTCTTTTATCAATAATGCCATATCCAACAATTGTATTATCAAAACGTACAATAGAATATAGAAATTCCTCTGACACTGCATTAATTGAATCGATTGAATTTTGCCAAGAGGGTTCAAAATCCCAAAACTCCGTTAATTGTTCCCATACCATTTTGTCCGTGTGCTCAACTTTATAGGTTTTCAAAGGAAGATAACTCTCTTTATCTAATTGAAAGCATGGAAACTTCCTTTTAATCTCGAATCCTTCTTTATTGTAAAATTGAAATGCAGATGTATTAGATTGAATAACCTCAAGCAAATACTGCTCTACTTGTTTTTGTTTAAGTATTTCTTTGGCTTTCAAAAGCATACTACTAGTGATGCCTTGTCTTCTGTAATCAATGATAACGCCTGTTCCAATATCATACACAGTTGTTTTTCCGTTCAAACTTCTAAGTCCATTTAGAATAAAACCAACCAATATATCGTTTTCAAACGCACCTATTGATATCTCTGGAGCATATCCTCTTCTTTGAAGTGTTTGTTTAAACTTTCCAATAGATAAATCAATTTTAACCTGATAATCAGAAAATGCACCCAGAAATGCTTTGTGAAGTGTTTCTATACTTGTTTTATTTAAAGTTCTATATTCTAACATTTTTCCTCCTATACCTAATGGCTTAACAATCACAGCTGAATTCTGACTTTCTCGCTTTTATGATTAAAAATGTAGGTTTAATAAATTCTTTCATCAAATCAGGTTTTTCTTCCAATGCCCATGCTTCTGGCGTAGGTTCTATCATATCTGTAATCATAAAACCTGTATGTGCTAATGTTGATACGATTTCTCCCATAGAACGATGGTAATTAATCACACCATCAACAAACCATGTACCTACACGTTGCCCGCTCTTTGCATAGTCAGAAAAAGTGTAGGACACAAAGTTTCCATTTTCATCCAGATTATGATGCCCCTTACAATCCATGGTAGCAGTTACAATGGGATGTTCCTGCGAATAAATTAAGTACCCTCCCTTGTTTAAGAGATCATAAACATCTTTGATAAGCTTTTGAAAATTCTCAGCATAATGAAATGCAAGCGAACTGTATACCATGTCAAATTTTTGTGTCAAAGCCAATATTTCAGACATATCCATCTGGCGATACTCAATGCAAGGATGACAAGATTCCTTTTTTGCTACTTCAAGCATCTTTTGTGATATATCAATGCCGATTACTTTTTTAGCCCCGTTCTGTGCAAATAAAAGACTATTGTGTCCGTATCCACACCCTATATCTAAAATCGTTTTGCCCTTTATATCTGGTAATAATTTATTTATTTCCGGTTGCTCTAATAAGTCATTATAGCTTTTTTCGTTCCTTAGTTTCATATACTCTATAAAAAATATTTCATTGTCGTATATGTTCTGGCTCATATAAGTTCCTCCTATTTTAAATGACAATCATAAATAGCAATGACTTTTTAGCTAAATCTTAATAATTGTTATCATTTTAGTAAATTAAATGCTATTGTTCGCCATGAATGGTTAAGCCTTTCCAATAGATCTTCTTTTTCTGTGGCTACTGATACAATAAAATTATCTTCTGGTAAACTCTCTACACTGCTATTCTTATCTTTTCCCAAGGCTTGCAAGTACGTACTTTGAGTTAAATGTTTGACCAGATAATCCACATCTTTTCTGCCCAGCTCATGTAATACAAAATCAATAAATTCTTTTTGTCCTGCAATATCACTACTAGCTAAATGATAGATACCTTTTTTATTTTCTTTTATTAAGAACTCTATTGCCAGTGCGACATTCTCACCTGTGTTTAAACTAATATACAGATTCTCAAAAATTGTTTCTTGTCTATTTGCTACCCTCTCAACCATTTCTAATAAGCTACGCCTTGTGTATGTATGAGGCAAACGAATAATAACTAGATTTTCTCCAAGAGCATTTTTTAATAAATGTTCACATTGAAACTTAAATATTCCATAGTCGCTAATAGGGTTGGGGTTATCAGATTCTGTTGCTCTTTTAGATGGATCTCCATCGAATACATTTGCAGTAGAAAGAAAGAAACATCGTCCCTCTGTCTGTTTTAAATATTTCGCAACAAGTTCATGAGTTTTTAGTTGGTCTTCAAACTCGCCACGCAAACAGGAAATAACAATATCTGGTGAATACTCCTTCAATATAGAACTGATATGTGAAAAGTCCTGTGTATCAAAAAAAAACAAATCGTTTCCACTTATGTTTTCTGGAATATTATTACAGTAAGTTCCTTTTACATTATAATTTTTACAAAAATATCGGTAAATACTTCCACCAACAACTCCACTCATACCTAATATTAATATCTTCATCTTACTTCTCCCTTAAACTATTAATTACTTATTTTGCTGCGTAGTTTCTTGTTGTACTTTTTCTCACATAATATACTAAGTAACTATTTATCCTCTTGCAAAAGCAATGATAGTTCATTTAAGCCTTTGAACATATCCTCTGATAAAGCAGGTACACCTATTTTATCAAAAATATCTTTCATAAATACAAAGATATTTCGCATTTTTTCAGGAGACCACTGATACATCCATGGATTTACCCATACATTTATGAATAACAAAATCATTTGCGATAGCTCGTGAGGTTGTTCAGTTTGAATCGTACCGTCTTTTATACCATCCTCTATAACACTGGAAAGTAAGTCAGATGCAATACCAAGGGTATCATGCATATGCATTACCAACAGTTGTGGGTTCTTTTGATATGAATTACTTGAGTGATTGGTAATTTCTAGTTTAGCGGATACAATAGCAAGCGATAATACTTTGCGTAGCTTTTCTATTCCAGATAAATCGCCATCAATTATGATTGACTTTATAGGTTCAAATCTCCGCGCCATCATCTTTTTATTTACTTCTTCTAAAACTTCTTCTTTTGACTTAAAATGGTGATAAAACATACCAAAAGAGCCGTTTACCTCGGTGTAAATATCTTTAACCGATGTGTTTTCATAGCCTTTTTCAATGAATAGCCTCTCAGCAGCATCCAATAATTCACCTTTTCTTACCTCTGGTTTTTTTACTATTCGTGCCATAAATATTCCTCCTTGACAGAGCTACACTCTGTATATTATAATACCAACAGAGTATAACTCTGTCAAGTAAGTAATAAGAGTTGGAGATTAGTATATAATCAAACTATATTTTAATATGCACTTGTAAAATAAGCGTCTATTATATATTGTGTAATTTCATAGATGTATAATAGACATGTGAAAGATACTTCATACTTATAAATAAATTTAAAATAAAGAATATTTATTTAGATAACAGGAGGTTGTAAAATGATTATTACAATTGAGGTTGCCTTCTAAAATGTGTTAATAAAACTTTTTAGGAGGCAAAGATTATGAAATTTAATTTAATAGATATTGAACATTGGGACAGAAAGCCATACTTTGAATACTATTTGAATTCTGTTAGGTGTACTTATAGCATGACAGCAAATATAGAAATAACAAATCTATTGCATGAAATTAAACTTAAAAAACTTAAACTATATCCAACACTTATTTATATCATTGCAACTGTGGTTAATAATCATAAGGAATTCCGCACTTGTTTTGATGAAAACGGTAATTTAGGATACTGGGATAGTATGAGTCCGAGTTATACTATCTTTCATAAGGATAACGAAACATTTTCAAGTATCTGGACAGATTATGACGAAAGCTTTTCATGTTTTTACAATGATTATCTTGATGATATCAAAAACTACGGAGGCATTATGAAATTTACTCCGAAATTAAATGAACCAGCCAATACATTCCCTGTATCCAGCATACCTTGGGTGAATTTTACTGGATTTAATCTGAATGTGTACAATGATGGAACATATTTAGTTCCTATTTTTACTATGGGCAAATATTTTGAGCAGAATAATAAAATATTTATTCCTATGTCCATACAGGTTCACCATGCAGTTTGTGATGGTTACCATATCAGCAGATTTATTAATGAGGTACAAGAATTAGCATTAAATTATAAAACATGGTTACAACATAAATAGGAATATTAGATAGTTGGGGTTAGATTATATGTAAGAGTCTTCAGCTTTTAAATTACTGTTTTTTCTGCCTCACCAAAAAGAGATAATTGGGATATTTACCTATAAGATAAAGAAGATCAAAATTATTTTTCCAATTAATTGATATAAGGTATGAAAAGAAAAGCACAATTTTAACTACTAACATAAATTTTAATTCTTGGGATGATATTTTTTATGATACAGTTATAGCTAACGCTATCTTAGATAGAGTTTTACACTACGCTCTCATCGTTACAATTAATGGGAAATCATATAGATTAAAAGATCATTTAAAACAAGAAGATGATTAAAAAACTACACTCTTAAATGATCAAAAACTTAACATTAACTTAACATTTATATTTTTTAATGAGTAACAGAAATTAGGGTATGAATCATAATAAAAACGGACATGCCGATACCTCCTTGATATCGTCATGTCCTAAAAAATGTGTGACTTTAATACACCCAACCGAATTTTCAATTTTAAAAAAGGGAGATGGCGGTTTTAAATCAAGTCATATCATCCCGAAGCGCGTCAATAATATTTTCTTTTTTTATCTTGCTAATGGCATACAGCATTGTAATGAACACGATAAAGAACACACTGAACACACTGATTGCCATACTGCCCCACGGGAACACAAAATCGATATTGTCCGTCCCGCCGACCATCCATTTGTAAATCAGCCAAGAAGAGATTGCCGCTATGGGAAGCCCGAAGAGCAACGCCCTCATGCCATAAAAGGCACACTCGAAATTCATCATCTTTTGGAAATCGCGGTCAGACATCCCCACAGAGCGAAGCATGGCAAGCTCCTGTCTACGTAGTTTGATATTCGTGGAAATTGTATTGAACACATTGGCAACTGCAATTAGCGAAATCATGATGATAAAAGTATAAGCGAACACGTTCGCAATGAATACGTAATTGCGGCTCTCATCAAGCATTTTATGAAAATTGTACAGAGTATACTTGGATTTAATTTCCGCACCCTTAATCATCGCTTCCATTTTAGCCGCCGACTGTGTGGGATTCTTTGACCGAAATGTCAAGCCCTTAATAGCCACATGGGTATCGGAGGTTTCAAACTTCTCTTTGAGCGAATAGGGGACCATCACCCTAAAAAAGAACGGATTCTTCGACCCGGAGTTTTCTGGGATCGGGGGTCCATCAGGCGGCACGGTATTGACAAACTTAATGCTTACGTTTCGCCCCTGTTCCATCTTCGGATTGCCATTTGTTTCGGGAGCGATGGTAAAATTCATGGAAGAACTCTTGAACAGATCACTAATATTCTCAACCTCTTCCTCCCGATTATCTTTCATGTGGTTTGTCATTTTGGCAACGGCGATCATTTTCGCATTTTGCCCGGTATATTCCTCTGCGGGCAAGCCCAAGCCTTTGATAATATTAAGATAGGCGCTGTCATCAAGAAACTGGATTTCCATTGGCAGATTAACCGTTTCATCCGGTGAATGTAAACCTGCGTCTTCCCAGTAATAGTCTGAAAGATCGCTTGCTTTGGCAGCGCATGAATACTTCATAAGCGCTTGATACGAGCCTTCGTAAACACCGTCGGCGGTTTTTAGTTTGTCGTAAAGCTGCAACATTTTGCTATCGTCCATGTCCTGCGTGGCCAAAACGATGTCAAAGTTAGTAACCACTACTGCCCGCTCCGACACCTGCTTAAAATGCGTTACAAAAGCACTGGTCGATATAAACAGCACAACGCTTAAAACAAGGGATAGCACAATGCTGCGATAGCGTTTCTTGTTTCTTTTAAAATTCTTTAGTGCAAGAGTTCCCTCCAAACCGTAAATGCGCTGTGCCAGTTTTGACATTTTTACGGCTTTGGATTCAACCTTGACCTCGTTAGTCTGGCGGATACACTCCATCACTGGCGTGTTTGCAGCCTTTCTTGCCGGGATATAGGCCGAAATCAAAATCGTAACCATGCTGACCGCTGCCGCAACGACAATTACGGGGATAGACACTGTCAAGGTTAAAGGTACGTTGCTATACATAACGTTCCCGAAATTCCTGGCGACAACGGAAATCACAAGTTCGATGCTGCCTATGCCAACGATAACGCCAATCGGTATGCCGACCGCACCTATACAAAGGCCCTCAAACAGCACTGAATTTCGCAGTTGCTTTGCTGTGGCTCCCACAGATGAAAGAATCCCGAACTGGTGTGTGCGTTCGTTCAGCGATATGTTGAACGAATTATAAATCAGAAAAATCGAGCCTATCATAATAACGGCAACCAAAATGCCACCAACCGAGTACAGAAACACGTTGAACACATTATCGTCCGAAAGACCCATGAAGCGCAACACATTATCGTTAAAGACATAGCTATGGCTTCCGGCTATGCTGCTTGCGTAAGCATGTACTTGTCGCGGATTTTTAAGCGTGACAAATAGGTTTAAGCTGTCCGCTTTGTCTTGTGCATCTGCTTTCGTTATCAATGTATATCCCGGTGCGGAATGTTCCTCAAAGCTGGGTCTTTGGCAGATACCAACAACCGTGTAAGTTCTCTCGTCTTGTGGCACAAGAGTTTCGCCCCCAGAAGTGTACGGGTCGTGTTGACCAAGACTCTTGTTGCCATTCATGCGGCTTCCGACAGCAAGTGAAAGCTTGTCACCCTCCGCGAATTTAACACCACCGTTTGCTTCAACGCTCATTGAAACAAGAATCTCCCCACTGTTTTTCGGCAATCTACCTGAAACCAGGGTTATGGGCAAGGTACCAAAAGCCTCCTTGCTAAATCCGGCTATAGAAAGATATGGCTTGTTGGGGTTTTTCCCTCCGTCAAGTTTTGCGTAGCCGATATTTTCAAATGTTACAGTGTTTGCAACTCGATTGTCGAGAGTTCGTTCCTGTGCGAAAGAGGAATCAACGTTCAAAAACTCGACGTGCCAACCGCCGTATTTCTTGGCCGCTCCGTTTGCCAAATAGTTCAGCAGGGAAACGCCAAAGGTAGTGACTGCTGTGATCATTGCAGCGGACAAGATAACTCCGATAATCGTTACAATTGTTCGTGTGCGACTCTTTTTCATTCCTTGCAAGGCAACTTTGTTTAAAATATTCATGTTCTCACCCTCTCATCACGCACTACTTTTCCGTCTGCAATGCAGATAATGCGGTCTGCCTGCAGGGCGATGTTTTCGTCATGTGTAACGATGATAAGGGTTTGGTGATATTTGTTATGACTTTCTTTAAGTAGCTGAATAATCTCATGTCCATTTAGGCTATCTAAACTACCTGTTGGTTCGTCTGCAAGCATGACCGCTGGTGCATTCATCAATGCGCGACCGATTGCAACACGTTGCTGCTGGCCACCCGAAAGCTGATTCGGCAAATGTATTTTTCGTTCTTTTAATCCAAGCAGCTCCAACAGGTCATTCAGTCTCTCCTTGTTGACCTTCCGCTTGTCCATCAGTATAGGTAATGTGATGTTTTCCACCACATTCAGAGTAGGAATAAGGTTGTGAAACTGATAAATCAGTCCTACCTGACGTCTACGAAAAATAGCAAGTTTTTCATTACTCTGGGCATATACATCCTGACCCTCTAAGTATATCTTTCCGCTTGTCGGCACGTCCACACCAGCTATGGCGTGCAGCAAAGTTGATTTACCAGAACCAGAGGAACCGATAATTGCGGTAAATTCACCCTTTTCGATTGTAAGCGAAACATGGTCAAGGGCAGTAACTTGGTTTTCGCCATTGCCGTAGACCTTACATAGATTTTCAATTTTTAAAAATTCCATTATGTGAGTCTCCTTTCTTATGGTTTATCTATATAATATAACCTTCAACTTACATCTGTGTGACTTTCAGGTGACAGATTCGTCACTTTGGGAAACGAATGGAAAATATCGCACCACCATGCGGGTGATTTTTTGTGGTAATCGTCCCACCGTGCTGTGTTATAATCATCTTACAAAGAGCCAATCCAATCCCGTATCCTGTAGCATTTGGTACTTTCCCTCGATAAAATCTGTCAAACAGGAATGGTAAATCTTCTTTTTCAAAACCCGCACCGCTGTCGTGGATGGCAATCTCGGTAAACAATGAATTGTCCGTGCAGACAATCTCAATCTTCCCATTCTCTCCTGCGCTTTCCATGCAATTTTTTAGAATGTTTTGAATTGCTTCCGAAAGCCAAGCAGAATCACCCTGAATAATTATCTTTTTCGGCACATCTATTTGCACAACAATATCGTGCAACTCCATTCGGATTAGAAACGGACGAAGTGCAGCGCATATCAAGTTGTTTACATCTATCTGCTCACTTTGGAACACCACAATTCCAGCATCCAGGCGGGATAATTTCAACAATGAAGTAAGCAGCCAATCCATCTGTACAAACAATTCCTTTGTTTCCCGTATCAATGCTTTTCGTTCATTTTCGTCAGAGTTATTCTCTAACAATGACAGAATAAGGCTTACGGATGTAAGAGGGGTGCGGAGTTGGTGGGCTATGTCAGCCAGCGAATCGGCAAGATGTTCTTTTTCTTTTTTCAATGCGTCATTTTGTTCCCGAATACGCAACATCATTTTTGTTATCTCGCTTTGCAGAATGGAAAGTTCACCCTCGTCTGATTCACCAATATACAGATGATCAGCGTTATGAAGCACAAGATCAATTTGATCTGAAATCTGCGCAATACTTTTATATCTAGCTTTGGTAAAAGCAAAAAATACTGTTCCAAAGGTAACTGAAGAAGCAATGGCAAGGATTCCAGCCAACCTATTGATTGCAAATCCCAGCGTTACAGTGGCAACAACTATTAAGAAGAACAAAATGGCAAGCTGCCTAAACTCTCTATTCCGAAGCATACCCGTCCCCCAATCTATATCCTGTCCCACGAACTGTTATAATGATTTGCGGGCTTGCTGGATCATTCTCTATCTTCTCCCGTAAGCGTTTGATGTATACTGTCAATGTATTGTCATTGACAAACTCGCCCGCTGCGTCCCACAATTCGTCAAGCAGCCTGACCCTTGTGATAATACTTTTAGGGTTACTAATAAATATCAACAACAAACGATATTCTAAGGCTGAAAGAAAAACTTCACTGCCATCCTTTTTCACAACTCCACTTACCATATCAACATGAAGCCCGCAGATTTCAAAAGCCGATGGAGAACGTCCGCTTTTTCGCAAAGCTGTTCTTATTCGTGCAATCAGTTCACGCGGACGAAAAGGCTTAGTGATATAGTCGTCTGCTCCAATGTTCAGCCCAGTAACAACACTTGATTCATCGCCGGAAGCTGTCAAAAAGATGACTGGGATATCTTGCTTTTCTTTGATTTCCGTACAAACCGTAAAGCCATTTCCATCAGGTAAAGAAATATCAATCAACGCCAAGTCAAATTTATTCCCAGCAAGCGTTGTAATAGCTTCACTCCTCGTAGTGTCGTGAGTGACTGTAAATCCCTCCGATTGGAGCAGAAGCACAAGGTTTCTGGCAATTGCCTTATCATCCTCAACTAAAAATATCCGTTTCATTTATTTTCACCATCCTTTACTTTACTGCTCTTGTATCGTCCGTCAGCCGGTTTTTCAGTGTCAATCGGAACAAGCCATGTATTTCCTATTTTTTTATCTCCATTAATACGTCCAGCAGAACAATAGTACACTACCATTCTGGCTGTAATTCCCCAATTTTTCGCTGCTTCTTTTGTTGTTATATAATCCACGCATAACACCTCTATAATTTTATTATATTTCTTTCGACGGAAATATACAAACCGAGGTATAAAAATAGCAAGAAAAAAGACGCTCATTTCTGAACATCTAAACAAGAGAAGAATAGATATCATTTTAACGGTACCCCTTTGATTCTTCACCTTTATTTTATTGTATCCCCACACTCTATATCTCAACTACCACAGAAACATTGATATAGTTCTTAATGACCTTATTTCTGATTTTATCCCCATCACCAGTGAAGATAATATATTTGAAAAAGTGCCTAAAACAAAGGATTTCTACGTATTTGCTCGTTGTAACAACACACAGCACTCCACATGGCTAATAGGGCTTGGATTGATGTCGTAACCCTAGTTGCGTATATGAAAGCAATATTTTTTGTGTTTTTTTCATTTCTCCGTTCGTGGGAATAAATCGACGGTACTTTTTTTGATTTTGACGTTTGTGGAAATATGTCAACCTACTAAAAATCTAGTTTCGTTATTTTTTTGTGATATTCTTTTTGATTTTTTCTTTATTCTTCTCTAAAGTTTCACTATCCATTATATTTAATCTGTGAATTTCTTTATGAGTTTCATCATTTACATTTATTCCTTTTTCAGGGTCAAGTACATCATTAGGATAATTAAATATCTCTTTTTCATTACTATGGTGAAAAGCTGCTTTTTTTTCTAATGGTTCTCCAGTTATCTCATCAACATCACTACCTCTTTGCTTTTTTAGTTTAGGTAGTTCCTTATTAGTATGAGTGTCAAGTTGACGTCTAATCGCTTCAGCCTGATCAGAATCACCAATACCAATAAGGTGATTTCTTGCATATCTATTTAATTCTGCATCTTCAGCATCTCTTGTTTGATGCGAATTTTTATCCAAATAATAATTAATTCCAGCTGAATTAATCACTTCCTGACCAGCAATATTTCTTTTATCAGCATCTGAAATAATATTGTCAATAATATAGTTGGCTCTTTTTTTCTGTTGATTTATTATAGTAGGTACACTTTTAACTGGAATATAAACATTTCCATCATTTGATAAGAATACATTTTCAGAACATTCTTTATCGATTTTATCGTACTTTTTAGAATCAATATTCTGATTTTTTCTTTCGGGTTTTTCATATGAATTTGACTTAACAGGAATGGCAACTAGTTCAAATTTACTCATCCTTATCCACCATCCTATTATATAAATCACTTAATTTTGCAGAAGCTTCAGCAGCACCTGCAATTTTACATTTATCAGGATGTATTAATAAGGCAATTTTATTTCTCCACTCTTTTGCTTTTTTTTCGTCTTCATAAAACTCTTCACTTATGCCTAATAACTCTTGTCTTAATCTAGTGTCCGTATATAATAAAGCAAATATATATTTATGAGCAACCGATGTGAAATATGAATCTTTAATATCTTCCTTTTTCTTTATCGGGTGGCGAATAACTGTTTTCAATTTTTCCGGCTCAACTTTTCTGGCATCTGAAAGATATATTTCATGATGCAAGCGTTTATCTGTAAAATCATTTTCATATCCATTATCTTCTACATATTTATCCATAATAGCTACTGTAGCTGGTTCATCATCAAATGCCCCTATATGCATAATTTGAACACATAAACCTTCTTCAATAGTCAGATATTCTACCGATGAGCAATCCATTTTTTTCTTTCGTGTAGCCTCTTCAACAGCCCAATCGAAATCTTTTTTAGTAACAAAGTCAGGTAACCGAATTACTGATATCCAGTTAAAACCATCTTTATTAGTATAGTCGACACCGCAAATATCATCTTGCCACCAAAATCCTTCAAGTGGTGGGACAACATAATCAAAGAATCCTTCTATTTTATAATTACCTTTATAACTCATTTTTAATGTATAAGCCACAGCATACAATACTCCGATAGCTTGTTGGTATGCACCACCTTCTATATTGGGATTGCCCTTTCCACGTACTGCTAAATAATTCATGGCAGGTACCATCATGATTTCGGGATTGCTTTTAGCCACATAAAATTCTTTATATTCCTTCTTAAAATCAAATGCCATTATCATTTTCCTCCTATATATGAACTGTTCTATTTAAATATATCTTTACAATTTATTATTTCTCACTTTCACAGACAGTACTGAGAAAATAATTCTAAGATTTCATCAATAATTATCTTTTCAATACTAAACTATTGTTTTCTACTTATTCTATATTTTCCAAAACCACCAGCATAGTTGTAACCTATAAACCATACTCGCTCATTTGCTGATATAGTTAAATGCTGTTCTAGTTCATCTGTAGTGGAAGGTTCTGGATCATAAATTTTAAAATTTTCACGTTTAAAGGGGTATATCATTAAACAATTAACTATATTTCTACCTTAACATTTCCCATGTAATTTCTTCTTTGTTAATAAAGTATTCTTTTTGCATTACATCATCGTCTGCCAACCTAAGAATTGGATTATCATGGTCAAACACATATCTAATATCTGTTACCGCATAGTCATACAATCTATGTAATACTTGGTTTAATAAATATCGCTGTTTGCCTTCCTTTGGTAACCCCTCAGCGTCATCAAAATATACTTTGTCGATTGGAACAAGATATTCAAAACAATAGTATTTACTGTTTTGAAAATAATCTGTTCCAATGTTTCGGTTTCCCAAGAACGTTGCCAAAACTCCTATAAATTCAGGTACATCATATAATTCACGTGCATAGTGGTTTCTATATAGTAAATCCCTAAGCATAAAACCATTAAAACAGTAATCTATGCGATTACTATTATAACCCAAACGCCATCTCAAATAAGGAACGTGTTCTTTTTCATTGTTATCTAAAGATATAAGTTTTCCCTTATAATATAAATCTAAATGCTCATTATTCGGTTGAAATGCTACTTCATGATTTTTTAAAAATGTGCTCATCTCATTTTCAGTTGATAGTAATTCAAATAGATTCTTTCCTTCTACACAATTACTAGCAGAGTTCAACCTCCGCCCTAAGTGAAAAAACAAAATCTTGTCAATGGATTTGTTGGACATTTTTAAGTCAATGAACTGATTTATAACCTTGTTAAACTTATCTCCATCCATATAATTCTCTGTACAAGATGCTTTTCCAGCTCTCTCAAAAAGTTGTTCTAGTTCTTTAACCGTTATATTAAAAACTTGGCATACTGATTGTTGAATTGTTTCTTTTGTATGCGTGTCTATATACATATTATCTGCCCCCACTAATTCTATTTTATCCAAACCTCTCATTTATATAAAATCTTATCAAATTAGCTACTAAACACAAATAAGCCATCGATGGGGATGTGTTTCCTTATATAATCTGTTAAATCCGTATCTCCAACAGATACTCCACCACAAAGAGAACCTTTAAAAATATATTTTTTATTCTCTGTATCTGTAATTTCCATTTCCCATATACCTATATCTGTTGCATAGCAAAGTAGTTGCTCACTTTCACAGTATTGAGAAAAAAGATTTAATATTTCATTAATAGTTATCTTTTCACTACTAAACTGTTGTTTTCTCCCGATTTCATATTTCCCAAAACCTCCACCGTAGTTATACCCTGTAAACCATACTCGTCCAGTAGCTGATATAGTTAAATGTTGTTCTACTTCATCAGTAGAGAAAGGCTCTGGACCATAACAGATATTGTTTGACGTAATTCTTATTTTTTGTATATTCATACAATACTTCACAATCCTCTATCAATATAATTCTCCTAATAATCATTATATCAAGCAATTTACCATATCACTTAATCTTCTAACTGATAATCAGTGATATCAATTTCTTCAAGTTGAGGTTTAGATAGTAACCATGCCATTTTTCCGTTTTTATCTTTAAAAAATACCATATGCCAATGGACAATATTTCCATCTTCATCCTTAGATATATTGATGCAATCAAGCCTCTTTTCAATTTCACTGATAGGTAATAAAATTATTGTAGATTCATCTTTGCATCCATAAACAACATACTGTTCTTCACAACCTTGAATATCCTTTAATGGATTTTTACGATATGCAAACCAATACTTTTCTCTGCTACCTTGTATATACATCTTTGAAGTTGTGATAATAAATCCCTTATTGCTGTCTTTGGTTTTATATGAACTCCTACCAACCTTAATAAGATCTTTCCCCATTGCTTGTGCAAGTTTCAATATACATTTATCTGCAAATTTTACTTGTTTACCAGGATTTCTTTCTTCTTGTTTTGGCAACACAACTTCTTGAACAACGTCTGTTTGCGTATCGATTTTTTCATATTCAATACTTAGCGAATCACATAAAAGATGTTTTAATCTATCAAATCGCTTTGTACAGTAATCAGTATAGTAGTCTTTTAGCACCTCAAAGTCTTCCATCTTTTCATACGGCATATCCATCCATTCTAAATCTTCACTCTCTGTAAAGCTATACTTGCACTCCACTTCTTGCAGATTTATGTGCTGCAGATATTTCTTATCTTGATAAAAGTTTCTATCCCTCTTACTTCTATTGATATATTCAGGCAAATAACATAGATTTGCAATACAGCTTATTGGCAAACCTTCGCCTTGACAAGCTTCAATTAATCTTCTCACCTGATCTTTGGGAGCAATATGCTCAACATCAAACTTCTCTATAGAAAGTTGATCCATTGCAGTAAAAGTATTAAGGTAAATACAATTTAATATTACATACTCCTCGCTCTTCAGGCTTGCTACCTTTTTAGTTTCAGCACGGAGCATTGACTTTTCAAAAAAGCTATCCAACGCAACCATCCATGTTCTACTTGAAATTTGAATCATATACCGATTTGGTTTTGCAGCACTATGTATCTTATTAGTCCCACCTTCACTCCAGTAATTTGTAATTATGTCATAAACATAATACAGCATTAGGTTTTTAGAAAGCATATGCTTTCTATCATTCCACTGAGGCGATATTGTTGTATAATTTCCATGTTCATACATCTCTTTAAATGTTGTTGAAATCATAGATAAAATCTGATATTTCGAATGAAACAGCTTATTTGCACTTCGTGAATTACCTTTAAATTTAGTAACAATAGAGATAGATTCAGCCACAAAATCTATTGATTTATATAATGCTTGTTCAAAGGCATTTACATCTATAGTCTGTAGATTTTTATAAAGCGTCTTTATTCTATCTGTATCATTTAAACAAGCATTAACGAGTTCGAATCCAAGTGAATTCACAGTATCATCTGATAGACCCGTATTAAATGCCAAGATACTATATTTATTAACAAGATACTTGCTCAAGCCAAACAAATACTCAAATGCATTGACTGCTTTTTTAGAACGCATTTCTTCACGATTATATCCATGAATAACAAAATCATCTTCAATGAATGTATCATATTTTCTAACAACACATTCAATAATTTCAGAATTGGCTATAGTATAGCGCTGATTAACCGGCCAAGATGCAGCATACACCTCATATGGATCAAGTGGAGTACCCTGTGAATTGATTCTATCAAATATTTCTGGAAGATTATTTTCATCCCCATTATATACAATAACAGGGATTACTGTACTAGCTATTTTATCGTATAATGCTTGTCTTTCTTCAAAAAAAGCTTTTATTATTTCGATGATTTCACCAATTGGCTCATATCCAGCAGAAAATTTTTCAGCAATTTTTTTCGCTACCTCATAATACTGCAAGTTTTTAAAAGTTTTTTGTTCCTTAATAAACTCTGATAAAATATTACGTACTGTTACATACTCACTTTCATCGCTCTTACTAATTAACTCCAAAATACTAGCACATAATTCATCTGATATACTATCATCATAAAAAAATTCCGTAGGACTAGTCATATATTTTTTTATACTATTTCCCCTTTGCAGACCATCAACAAGAATATATGTACGTTTATTATCCTCAAATGTTTCATAAAAAAGCATAGTTCCAACTGGATATCCCTTAATAACTGAATCTATAAATTTGTGTTCCTGGTCTTTTTTCCAACGCTTTCCTCTTTGAAACATGGGAACAACAATCCGTTTACTATCCTTATGCATATCTCTTAAAGCACATGATAAATCTTGAATAGTCCAATTTTCACAAGTACACCCCGCCACCTCAATCACCTCATAAAGTATTTTTTATTAACGATATTTATTATTAATCACTTTTCATATTGCTTACTTTAATTTTAGACCCATCAGCAAATGTAAAAGATTGCTCAAAGGTAACCCCAAAAGCATCTGCAATCGCCATAAGTTCCTCCAAATTCACAGTATTTCTCTTTAGTTTTTTATTGAAATTTTGTGGTGACTGCCCAATACGTCTTGATAACTCAGCAATACTTATATTCAGTTTTTCACATAACTGTATTAACATATCAGATGTTGTCATACAGCACCTCCATAAATATATTCACATAATAAACCATTTGGTTGATAATTACAATATTTTCAACTCTTTTTACAAAAATAAATAAAAAAGTACCTTGAAGGCTTTTTTCTTACCCACAAGGTACAAATGATTATACGTTACATTACAACATCTACTTTAACTCCAGATTTGAACTCAACTAAAAATTTCTCTTGAAACACTGAGATTTTCTTAATCAACCGCTTTATCAACTGCTCATCACAATCATCAATAAGCGTTGGCTGTTCCTTTAGAAAAACTGTCATATCCATAAGTCTTTGACCCACTGCTTTCTTTTCTGCATCTTCTGCTAAAGCATTATGCTTTTCTTCTCGCAACCGATAAATTTCATCAGCAATATCATTATAATCCTCTTTAGAATTGGCCCGTATTAATAGTTGCTTTTGTAATTCTTCCAGCTTTTTCTCTATTTCAGTTACTGCACTTGTATCCTGTTCGTTAATTACTGTTTCTATATTATTGCTAAGAACTTCTAAAAAATCATTCTTTTGCCCCAGCAAATCATTAATTGCTTTTACAACGGCATCCTTTAATAAATCCTCAAGCACTGTCCTTGAATGGCAAGCTAGACCTGTGTTCTCAAGTCTGCTGACGCACCTCCAAACAATAGATTTCTTTCCTCTGTTATTCCAATGAACTCTGCGATATATCTCTCCACATTCCCCGCAGAAAACAATCTGTGAAAATGGCTGGCTGCAGCTAAAGTTTCTTTTCTTCCCACTGCTGCTGATATGACCTGTACTTCTTCTAATTAGTTCTTCCTGAACCTGCATAAAAATCTCTTTTGGAATTATAGCTTCGTGGCTGTTTTCTACATAATATTGTGGGACAACACCGTTATTTTTAACTCTCTTTTTAGTAAGAAAATCAACGGTATAAGTTTTCTGCAGAAGTGCATCTCCCATATATTTCTCGTTGCTGAGTATCTTCCGAATTGTACTGGTATGCCACCTCTTTTTACCTGCACTTGTAAGTATCCCATCTCTTTCAAGTCCTTTTTTAATTTTGTCCATGCTGGAGCCTTCAAGATATTCTCGATAAATACGTTTTATTATCTCTGCCTCTTCTGGAACAATAATAAGGTGCTTATTTTCATCTTTTGTATATCCTAAAAACCTATTAGTATTTATTTGAATGATGCCTTGTTGGTATCGATATTGAATACCAAGCTTTACATTCTGACTTAAGGATTGGCTTTCCTGCTGAGCAAGGGATGCCATAATGGTAAGCATAATTTCTCCCTTGGAATCCAAGCTATTAATATTTTCTTTTTCAAAATATACTGCAATGTTCTTCTCTTTTAATTTACGGATGTATTGTAAACAATCCAAAGTATTCCTAGCAAAGCGGCTAATTGACTTGGTTATAACCATATCAATATTTCCAGCCATGCATTCCTCAATCATTTTATTAAACTCATCACGCTTTTTAGTATTAGTACCGCTTATGCCATCATCTGCAAAGATACCTGCAAATGCCCACTCTGGGTTCTTTTTTATAAATTCTGTATAATGCTCAATCTGCACTTCATAGCTGCCTGCCTGCTCATCACTATCGGTAGAAACTCTGCAGTAAGCAGCAACACGAAGTTTTGGCTTTTCATCTGCTATGTTATTTCCAACACGTTTTCTTGCAGGAATGACCATGACATTTCTACTGACTGCCATTCACAGCACCCTCACTTTCTATTAAACTGTAAGCATACTCTGCCTGCTTTAATGGATTTTTGTATTTTTGCTCTACTGCTCCAACCTTAAAAGTTGTTGGAAAATATGACTCCTCTACTGTTTCTTTTTCATTCCAAACCCTGCCAAGAGCTATAGCTCTCTTTATTCGCTCTGCTTCAGCCTTTTCAAAGGTATACCCATCAATAATAGCTGGATAATAATCATCACCTAGATAACGCTTATTCATTAGCATTTTTCCTGCTGTTCCATGATATGTGTCTATACCTGCCTCTTTAGCTGATGCTAATAAAGATAGACCTCTTAAATAGCCTTGATACAATTTCTTTACTTTATTTGCTTTTTCCTCATCAATTAGAGCCTTCCCATTTTGAATTCTATAACCATATGGTATGTGTGACATTTCCTCACAGCCCCTCTCTTAGTGTAATCCCGCATTTCATTTGAAACCCAACCTCTTCTCTTGAGTAAACAAATACTTGATTTACAAAGCTTTCAAATATCTTCCCATCAAAGGTTATAAGCATTTGAGCTTTATTTGTAAATCTCAATAATTCTCTAACCTCATGAGTTTTTGATATTTCGCTGTTCATAGCAAAATTTAGGCTTTCTATTTCATCTCGATAGCTTTCTGCCTCTATTTCAAGTTCATTATTTTCCTTATTAAAAAGAGCTGGCTCAAGATATCCCTTTGCCATAAGCTTTATCAGCATTTCTTTCTGCTCTGTATTTTTCTCTATCAATTTTTCAAGCTCTGAAATTCTTGAAATGCTGTCTGCTTTCCTCATATCTCTTAAAGCTTTAAGAAGTGGCTTTAAAATAACTTTACGCCCAAATATTAGTTTGTTCATCATTGTTATAAAAGCTCTTTGTAGATTACCTTCTCGGACAAATTTCATTGAACATTCATCCGCCTGAGTAATATGTTTTTGGCAGCACCAAGCTATATACTTTTTATTTCCATTTGTATGAATTCTTCGCTTAAAGGTACCGCCGCACTGGGAACATTTTAACTTTCCTGAAAAAGGATATCGGTTTTGATATTTGCCGCTTCCTTTTACAATGCCCTTTTCTTTACCACGCTGATTAATTAATTTGTCCACCGTTTCAAAATCCTCTCGGCTAATGATAGCTTCATGATGATTTTGAATATAATACTGGTCTTTCTCTCCATAATTGGTATGCCTATTAAAATTATCATCTGTGTAGGTCTTTTGCAAAATGGCATCTCCAACATACTTTTCATTTGACAACATTCCTCTGATAGTTGTGGAGATCCAGTTGTTACCCCTTTTAGGTTTAATGCCTTTTTTATTCAATGCATCTGCAATCTTTCCGGCACCCTTTCCTGCCAATGCTTCTTTAAAAATAAACCTCACAACTTCTGCTTGCTCCAAATTTACAAGCATTTCACCATCTGCATAGTCATAACCATATGGAGGATACGAAATCTTAAAGGTTCCATTTTGGAATCGCCTTTGCACTGACCATCTGTTATTTTCTGCAATGGATAATGACTCATTTTCTGCTAAACCACTTAGAATGGATAGCATTAGCTCACTTTCCATTGACTGTGTATTTATATTCTCTTTTTCAAAATAAATGTAAACTCCAAGGTCAACTAATTTACGCACCAATTCCAAGCAATCGGTAGTGTTTCTTGCAAACCTGCTGATAGATTTTGTAACAATAAAATCTATCTTCTTTTGTTCACAATCTGATATCAGCCTTAAAAGTTCTGAGCGTTTTTCCTTTTTTGTACCAGAGATGCCTTCGTCATAATATATCCCTGCGAACTCCCAGTTAGGATTTGCTTTTATATAAGCCTCATAATGTAACTTCTGAGTTTCAAGGCTTACAAGTTGTTCCTCGCTATCAGTTGATACTCTGCAGTAAGCAGCTGCACGAAGTTTCTCTTTCATAACTGTATCTTTAGAATCCTTAACTATCTTCGTTATCTTTTTCATCGTCTCACCTCGCTTTCGTTACGTCACATGTTACCTCTCAAGCCTATATATATCAACGATTTAGGGGCATAATCTCCGCTAGAAACGGTGAAAAAGTTTTACGATTTAGTTCTGTTATTTTATTAAATTCCAAAGGAGTAATAAACCCTTTTTCAAGCAAAGTTTTCAATAATCTTTCTGCCCTAAAATAATCAAATTCTCTTTGCAATTGTTCTGTTGTAATTTCGCTTGCAGGAGTTGAATTTTTTATATGTTCCTCTAAAATTTTTGTTACCTTCATAAATCAAACCTCCATTTCTGCAAATATGACTTGCACCTATATGCAAAAAACCGAGGATAATCGAACCCTTAAAAGTATAAAAAATTTCAGTACAAATAAAAAAATCCTGCAAGAGTGATTAAACTCCTACAGGCAATTCCTTATTCGTTATTTATAAAATTTCTGCTTAATTATATATCATTATGCAGGCATCAAAGCCTGCTGCCTTTAACTTTTTCAGTTGAACTTCAGCATTTTCTCTTGATGAGAAAGAGCCTGACATAATTCTGTAAACAGTTTTTTGGGTGGATATCTGCTTTGTCGGTATTTTTTCTGTATGACTGATCCCCATCTGGGATAATACAGCTTTGGCTATCGCCTTTATTATTTCATTTTTCTTTGCATCAAACAGATTATTGTCCGCACTGTTGTCAATAAAGCCCACCTCAATTAAAACTGCCGGTGCCTTGGTCTCTCTGAGAACGTGGAAGTTCGCAGTTTTCACTCCCCTGTCTATAAAACCTAAAGCCGCAAGGGAGGTCTGTATGCTTTGTGCCAGTGACTTAGCCTTTGTTCCTGCGTTTAGATAGGTATAAGTTTCCACTCCTCTCGCTTTTTCAGGCTGGTATGCATTTCTGTGAAAGGATATGAAATAATCATAATTGCCTCTGTTTTCGAAGCCGCTCCTCTCTCCAAGACTTACTGTAACATCTGAAGTCCTTGTTTCATCTACACTCACTCCATATTTTCTGACTTCCGCCGCCACAGCTTTTCCTATACTCAACACATCATCACTTTCTTTCCTGCCTTTATAGCAGGCACCGCTGTCTGACCCACCGTGTCCGTAATCAAAACATAATACCGCCATTATTTATCTCCTCTCTCATTTATCTGCTCTAAAATATTCTTCAGTTTTTCAGGTACAGGAAGTCCAACCTTAGCTGAATTTTCCATTATACTGATACCTTCATTGGAAATGTAGAAAAAAATAACAGCGGTGCGTACTGCACTGCCGTTTTTAACCAGATGCACATCTATTATATTTCCTATTCCCACGAGTACAAATATAAGTATCTTTTTAAATATTCCCCTGAAGCCAATTTCACTTGAAAGCTTTTTCTCAAGAACTGCTGCCATAAGTCCTGTGATGTAATCAACTGCCACAAAAGCAACCAGTGCATACAAAAAGCCATCGAAGCCTCCCAGAAACCACCCGGCATATGCTCCGACAGCCGTAAATACTAATTGAAAACTATTAAACAAATTTTTCACTTTATCTCCTCCATATATTATTAATGCTGCGGCATCTCCAGCGGATACACGTAGTCACAGGTAAAATCATACTGTATTTTCATGGTATTTGTAGGGGTTTTGGTTACTGCCTCCGGAAGCAGAGTATGTGCTGAAGCCGGGACAATATACTGCTGTTTTAACTCTCCATAACTATCACCGCTGAATGTAAACAAAATTGAGGTATCTTCGTCCCACACAATACTGTCGTAATCAGTAGATGTAAAATCTGAAGTGCCGTAAATACTCATATCGCTGTTAAGCTGCAGGCAGGCACCATAATCTATTATCACCCACAATTTATTGTTGGGTATTTTAGTCAGAGTAATCTCATTGTAATTTCCAGAATATATTTGAGCTTTATCAGAAAAAGTGCCGTCTTTATTATATTTAGCTATACAGCTCTTGTATTTGGACATTGCGCCGGAGGAATCTGTACATCCGTTGTAAGTTATATAGACATTGGCAGCATTTACTGCTATATCATAATAATGCACACCATGTACAAGATCACCAGGCACAGCATCACTTTTAGGATAGGACTCTATTACTGCAAAATTTTTGTCCAATTTCTTAAAAGAACCGTCACTTATAAGTATCCAGAAATTCGTGCCGTCATAAGCTGCAGCCTTGGCGGCTTCAGGAAGTGATGCATCATTTTTCCTGTCACCTGTAATCTTGTCATATACACACAGTGTTTCTGAATTAATTTCCAGGGCATAAAGATTTGTTTCATCTGTGCATAAGTTATAATCAGGCAGATAATTCCCACTGCTGCCTTCTTCTAAAGTTTTCCTGGCATACATCGGATTTATCCTGGGAACTTGAGCGCTGCTCCCAACTCCTGCACCGCCTGTCCAGTATATGCTTTTAAAAGTTCCATTAGCCGCATTTGTCGGAAAATCCATGACATAATGTTTTGTGTTTCCACTTTTCGTCGTTTCGACACTATTCACATTGCCCTTTAAGCTGTCACTGCTGCTGTACTTATATAGGCTGTCAGCATAACCTACAATACTTCCCCAGGTAAAATAATCATAGGGATCTTCTGCAATATCTCCCGTAGTAAGAACCATTATCCTGAATGGATAAGTTGTATATATCCGGGTAAGCAGATCATCCTGATCATTATCCAGCATAGGATAATAAAAGCCATCAAGATAAGCCATATTGCCAAATACAGCGGATATCCTGTTTTCACTTTCAGCTTCATAAATCTGTTTTCCTGTAAGTGAATCATATAACTTGACCGTAGCTGTACCTGTGAAAGGCATTATCAGTTTTTTCTTCAATACTTCTATTTTAGTTCCCTTTATTAGATCTTTGCTGTAAGCTAAACTTTGCTTGTAAGCCATAGGATTCCTCCTCTCTAAAATTTTGAATATAAAAAAAGCCTATACCATTTTGATATGGGCCTTTAGTCATTTAATAAGAAATGTTTGTATTAATCTTTAATAACAATTTTTATTAATCATTTTCTTATGTGTTTTTTTATTGATTTTATTGTATCCATATTAGTCTCCCTAAAATCTGAACAACACTCTACTCTGCTTATTTTTTCATAGTCTCAAAGATTCCAATCGTCTTTAAGGCATCCTTATAAGCACATATATAAATCTCCCTGTATATAATAGCCATCTGGGCATTTATAATATCCCCGTATTCTACAAATAATGCCTGTAATTCTTCATCAGTCTTACTTATTAACTTATCTTGTACTTCCGATAATGTAATTTCTAATTTTTTGTAATGGTCATCTTTCTTTCCTAAACCAAGTGAAATATCATTAAGTCTTTTATCAATAAAAAAATCAATAAACTCTTGAAATTCTTCCAGCATATCCATACCTCCAAATCTTATGTTTGTGGTATGTTAACTCTTAATCGATATGCTTTCAAGTTATACTTATTAAATGCAAAAAGAAACTTATAAAAATTAATTAGTGATATCATACTGATGACTCTCATATTGCACATAATAAGAATATAGTATCTATACAAGTTTAAATAGACATTATTACCCAATGCTAGTTTTATTCAATTATAAAAATTAGCGATTTATCTGAAACCGTTCTTTCTAAAAGAGCTTTTATCTCTTCATCACTCATAGGTTTCTCATTATCCATAGCTCCCTTTGCAATATCATATACATTTCTTATTGCTTGTATTGAATTAGCCATAATATTATCTCCTAACATCTCGATAAATTACTATTTTACAGTAACTAATTCTAGTATATCATGAAGTTTGAGGAAATTTAAATCACTCCAAAAATTTTTAGACTACTTCCTCTTCTACACAGTATTATAATTAACCCTTATCTCCTTCAACTTTAAAACATCTGTACTTGAGCTAATCTCCATATACCAGGCAAATCTTATCTTTTTATCTGAAAGCCCCAAGGAGGTCCACTGTGCTTCAGTAATTCCCTGAAGATCTGCAGCAGACATTCCTTTACTTTTTACATCCTGCATATTTGTTATATCCACCATTATCCACGAACTTCCGTCCCATGCTTTCCATGAAACTCCGCTGTCTGTACTCACTATAAAAATTATAATTCCATTACCTGTGCTGTCCATGGTCAATACAACATTTGTGATATCCTGTATATAGGCTTCACTAAATAAAACATCCTCCAGCATTCTTACTATTACAGGTTTAGGAACAATTATCTGGGTTATTTTTGGTACAGGCAGTTCTTCTGAAGGCGACCATATTTTTAAGACCGGAGATGAGGATACAAGTCCTGTTCTTTCTTTGCGGAAAATATCATCACCATAGGTCTGAAATTTTTCTGCTGTCATGGGAAGTTCTGAAACTTTGACATAGCTTTCGCTTACAGTATCCCAGTGTTTGATATCACTTCCGTCAACTATAAGATATTTTATGTCGGTCTGAATATAGGAACCTTCTTTGACAGTATATGCTTTTCCCTGTTCCTGCCCGGGGATAAAAGCATAGGATTTACTGTTTTCAAGAGTTAAAGCAGTAGTCCCAAGCACAGGATTTGCAAAGGAGTTAGTACCTGTATTAGGTATTTTGTCAATGACAAGCACCATGGCGCTGTCATTAAACAGTATAAGTTCCCATACCAAATCAAGAGTGCCCCAGCTGCTGTAGCTCTGATGTCCTTCCCATCTGATTCTGAATGTTGGTCTGCCGTTCACTATTTCTTTGGCATAGTAAATATTATCCGCCCCGGCATCTCTCCTGTTTATTTTAAGCTGTTCAGCTGCACCGGTGAAACCAACCCAGGAATTTCCGCTTACGCTGATTGCAGTTTTGCAGTTTGTTCCATTATAGAAAAAATCGAAACCAATGTCCGGGAAACTAACTGTGCTGTCATCATTATGAGAACTCAACAAAGTCATGCCGCTGTTTCCCTTTGGAGAAATCACAGCTACAGTGTATATGCCCAATTATTCCACCTCCAGTTTTTCAATGCCTGCAAAATTACCGCTGTCCAGAAGTTCAAAGCTGTACATTTTACCTGAATCTACAGACTCACTTGCTGCCGTTCCCTCGTAAATTGTCCTGAAGCAGAGTCCATCACTGTCCAGTATTAATACATTTTCATCTATTGAATATCTGTAATTGTACTGTGGAATAAAATACAGGATATCCCCGTATTTTTTAATTGAAACAGCATAGTTTGTGTTCATTTCTCTACCGCTTATAATTGCTGATATATCTGCTGTTTCATGAATTCCGATTATCTGAGTAAGAGGATTCTGAAATTCCGTTTCTATATAGTTACTTTTCACCTTGCTTAAATACAAGCTGTTTATATTCACAAGTTTCTGACTCTCAAGACATTCTGCATGCGGGTGCTGGGCACTTAATCCACCTTGTAGATTTCTTCCGTCAATCATACACTGAAGATTGAACATCGGTATATTTATCGTACCTGTATCCACCTTTAAAAACACAGCTATATAATGCGCTCCCTGCTGAACCTGAGGTATTCCAAGAGGCATACCTACAACATTATCACCCTGCTGCAATTTCTGCTTAGGTGTAAATACAATATCCACATTGTCCAGCTGAATCTGAATTGTTATTGTACATGAACTTTCTGCTGTGCAGTACATGCTAAAATTCATTGAAAGGTTTGTATCCGCCACTGCCGTTATCCCGAGATAAACCGGCTCAACAGGTGATGTGCCTACAGTCAGCGGCACAGGATTGGCATAATAAAGCATTGAGCTGAAAGACTCAGCTACCTTATTACCCAGTTCATCCAGGGTTGTTTTAATATTTGCCGTATCAAGCTTGTTAAATATGCTGTCCTTTGGCTGTCCAAGTTCAACTTCATCATTTACACCTGTTAAGACATCCTTCTTTATTTTAATTACAGGTACTTTCACATCAATGCCAAAATCTTTGTGCCTTACTATAACCAGATCTCCTATGCTTACTGTCTGGAGATGTTTATAATTTTCATACTCCTTTGTCCTGCTGAGTTCAACAAAATCAACATCAATGTTAACCCTGCTTAAACCTATTACCTCTGCCACCTCCTGTACCAATGATCTTAATGTGACCTCATCTTCTGCATCCTTGAATTCCACCTTTTTTATTATGGGAAAAGGCGGATAATCGTCACTGTTCCAGTTGGGCACGCTTATATATTTTTCAGTAAGTTTTACACCATTTTTACCTACGGGGTAGAGTTTTGTCACAACACTTGTCGTATCTGTATTGAACTTCAGTCCTGTTATATTCTTACCCCTGGCAATGAGAACCCCTGTATCTCTGCCCATGGCTTTTAATATCTTGATATCAAAGTTGTCTCTTTTAAGTTCCCCGCAGCCCCATATATCAATTATTGAAAATATGGCTTCTACCGGATTTTTCTCTATAACACTAATGGAGTTTGAAGTTATAATATCGCTGTCTGCAGAATATATGGTTATCAAATCTCCTACTAAAGATTTTTCCAAAGCTGTTTTTACACTGCAGTTTTCAGCTTTCATACTTTCTATAAAATAATAGGAGAGATCATAGAAGATATGCTTTGCCCATATTTTAATTACATTTTTGCTATCATCGCTTTTCTCTATCTTATATATTCTAAAAAGCTGATCCTCTGCCTTGATAATATTCCACTCCACTATATACTTTGATTTTTTAGAATTAGAAGGATACTCTAGCTCTAAGGAATAATCTCCATTTAGTTCTTCAGTAATATAACAGCTTATGGCTTCACTTAAAATTCCAAGACCATTATTGTCAAAGTTTCCTTTAGTAGTTTTCTTATCGTAGATGCATATCATCACAGCCACCGCCAGTTTGGCAGAAGTTCAGCTTTAACAACATCCCCGCTCCATTCCATTATATTTTCCCAGGGTTTCAGTTTTGGAAACTCCCCTCTCATCTTTCCGTTCAAGTTATTTCCAGCATTATCATAGCAGTCCTGTATAACTGAATCCACTATGATTTTTTCAGATACGCCTTTAAGACTTATCTGCTGTCCATTTATTTTTAAAACTATATCACCAAAGCCATAAATACTTATTACAGGTTCACTTTCAATAGTTCCCGGATTATTTATAGTGGTTCCAGTTTCAATTATATTTACTATATTATTCTCTACTGCATACTTAAATGGTCTGCAGTTAAATATTATAGGAAACTCGCTAAAATATTTATAAACCTGTTTAAAATCAATAGAATTTACCACTTGAGCAATATATTTTTTATCTGGCTGAAAACTAAATACCAAATCACTTTCACCTGCTTCAAAAAGCCAAACTGCTATATCATCAATTTTATCTGCAAGATTCTGCGTATCCTTTACTGAACACTCAACCGTTAGTGTTATATCATCATAGGTTTTTTCATCAAACCTTAAATTAGAATTTCTTCCGGGAATATTTATCATATTTACTCTGCGTTTAGGAGAAGGAATATTTGGTCTTTGAGATATTAAGATCCCATAATCATCATAGCTATTCTTGCCAGCAAAGTTAAAACTAAGCATACTAAATTCCTCCCTTCCCCATAGAAATTTTCTGCCTGTAAAATTCTAATTCATATGCAAGCTGCTCTATATCTTTTTCAGTGTAATTATTAAAGTTCTCTATATACAGGGTAAGTCCGTTTCTGCTACCCATATTCCTGTTTTCTTCCGAGCTATTGCTGTAATTACGGGATACTAGTATTTCTGACACCCCGGGACTTACCTTCATGTCAAGTGACAATCTGCTTACAGCATCAGAGACAAGATATCTGCTTTCGTTTATTCCTTCCGCCAGTCCTTTCATAAAATCTGGCATCCATTTTTCATAGTCAGTAAGAGGACCTTCGTCCGGAACTGAAAAGTGAAGATAGCTTCTTATTTTAGCAGCCAGAGCACTTACCGCATCTTCTACTCTGCCTATGGCAGATCTTATGCCGTTAACAATTCCATTTACAAAGTCTGCTCCATAGCTCCATGCCCTGCCCGGCAAACTTGCCAGATAATTTAATGCATTATTAATACCACTTTCTATGGAACTTCTTACACTTCCTATAGTACTATTTACTCCATCCTTCATTCTTGTGAACATACTTGATCCATAATTATAAAGCTTGCCCGGAAGTTCTGAAAACCAAGTTAAAATAGAATTCCATATGTTAAGTACTGTTTCTTTTATGTTACTACAAAGATTTATTACAGTTTCCTTTAATTTAGTCCAGGCATTTACAGCTGTATTTTTTATAGTTTCCCATATATTTGTCAGAGCTGTTTTTATATTATTCCATATATTCTCTATATCTGATTGTAGCTTTGTAAAATTTCCTGTAACTATATCAAAGATTATAAGTACAGCACCTAAAACAATATCTTTTATAATATCCCAGGTATTCTGAAATATTGTCCTGTAAAAATTTAAGGCGGGTTCTAAAAAGCTTTTTATACTGTTAAGGCCGCTGCTTACTGTACTTTTTAAAGTTTCCCAGGCAGTAAATGTAGCAGTTTTTACATTTTCCCAGGCACCGGATACAGACATTTTGATATTTTCAAAAACAGCGGTAAGATTATTCCAAAGCTGAGCAGCTCCCTGCGAAATAACATCCCAGTGCTTGTAAATTTCGTATCCTGCAAATATGGCAAGGCCTATGCCAATAACCCAGGGATTAAACACCATTCCTAAGATCTTAGACATACCACCTAATTTTCCTGCTGCAGTTGAAACCTTTCCTATTGCTGTGGATATATCTCCCACAGCTCTTACCACACTTCCAACTGCAACAAGAATCGGACCAGATGCAGCAATTAATGCCCCTGTGATTATTATTATTCTCTGAGAACCCTGATCCAGTTTTCCAAATGCCTGTATCCATTCATTTAACCTGGCAATTATAGGAGTTATTATAGGGAGTATATTCTGTCCCATTGCAGCACCCAGTTCTTTTAAACTCTCCTGAAATACTCTCATCTGGTTGGCAGTGCCTGCACCTGTGCGTTCAAAATCGCCGTGAGCGTTTTTTGTTTTGTCCAAGACATAGTTATACCTGAGCTGTACCTTTTCCGCTTCGGTCATATCCTGGGTTCTCTTCTGTATTCCCTTAGAATAGGCATACTGCTGGAGATTCGTGTCTGTCATAACTACCCCGAGCATTTTCAGACTCTCAGTCTCTCCTGTGAATATGCCGTTTAAAGCTTCCTCCGCCTGCTTTATATCTATGTTTTTAAAACTTGAGAGATCTCCGGCAAGTCCTACAAGGGACATAGACATCTTTGCAGCTTCTTGCTGACTTAATCCCATACTTGTTGCCATATCTCCGTAGAGAGCTGACATATCAAGTGCTGTCCCCTTTGCTATGCCGTAGCCTTTTAAAGTAGTATCTGACCAATTTTTTACACTTTGACTGGTGCTTCCAAATGCAACTTCAACTTTATTCATACTTTCACTTGTATCTGAAGCAAGCCTTATACTTGCGGCTCCTGCTGCAACAAGCGGCGTAGTTACTGCAAGGGAAAGTTTAGATCCTGCACCTGCCAGTCCGTCACCTATGGATTTCATTTTACTCCCTATATTTTCAAAACTTTTACTTAAAGAAGTCCACCTGCTGCTCTGGGTCTCTATTTGTTTATTGGTCTTTGAAAGTTCATTTTCCATCTGTGACAGGGTTTGTCTTGCCTTATTTAATTTTATCTCAAGGTCTTGGGTGGCTTTGCTGTCTTTACCTTTAGTTTCAGCACTTTTGGTATAGACATTTTCAAGAGTGCTTACTTTTTGCTTTTGAAGCTCCAATTGCTTGGATAGATTTTCTGATTTCAGCTTAAGTCCCTCAAGACCTTTTCCATTTTCTCCAAGTGCCGCAGTGTTTGCCTTAAATTCACTGTCAAGCACTCTTAGATTTCTGTTTATACTGCTTATGCCATTTTGAAACCCGCTTGAATCCAGTCCTATCTTCACAGCCAGACTTCCCAGTTCTTCAGCCACGCTCTCACCTTCTTTACAATATATTTAAAACTGCATCTAAGTTCTGCTTATATTTCTTATTTGCCCTGTAAATTAAGATATCAAAGTAAAAAAATATATCCATTTCATCAACATCATTTAGTGTCCATCCTTGCTCTAAAAGCTTAGAATAGATCTCCTTTATAAAATCAAGCGGAGAAAGCTTTTCATCTGCTTCTCCGCCTACTTGTTTGGGAATTCATTCAATTTATTTCCCAGGTTTCCCACTATTCCGTTTATGCTGCTGTTAAGAGTTTCTATCAGTTTATCTGCATCCAGTCCGTCATAAAAATCATCTCTGGTAAATTTATTACCATATAGCTCCACTATAAAATCCACAAGTCCATCTAAATCTTTTGTCTTCATATTGCTAAAATCTATATTTTCGTTAATTTCAATAGCCTTTCTAAGCATTCTTGTTTTAACTTTAGGCATTACATAAGTTTTATTGTTCAATGCTATCTCCATAGACTTTACCCCCTATCAATGAATCTTACTTATCAGATAAATTAACCTGCAGTATATGCTGAAGTTGAACTTAATACTAATCCCGCTGATCTGCCAGCTTCCGCATCTGCCTTTATCCTTACCTGTATTTTTCCTAAATCATAAGCACTATTTCCAACATTTTGTGGATTTTCTGTCACTGCTGACCATGTTGCTCCTCCATCTGTACTGTACTCATAATCTGATGCATTATCATATCCGCTAACATTAGTCCATCCAAAAGTATTAGCTGTATCATCCTGTACTGGGTTAGTTGGTGCTGCTGGTATAATCATTGATTTATACACACTAGCAAACCATGCAGCCCCACCTGTAAATCCACTATCTTCGTCAGCTGTATATTTCCACTTACCATCTGTTCTTGTAACAAATGTACCTTTAATTTTAGGTGTCTGAAATTTTGTTTTGTCTTCCTGTGATGAATGTTCTTCTTCCGGTTCACTAAATTTGCCTTTAAGAAGCCATACATATCTATACTTGGCATTAGCTTTTTTAATTTTAAAGCCTACAGCAACATATGGTGCTGAATCCTGAACATCAGAACACATAACTTTAGTTGTTGAATCAATCGTATGTCCAAGAAGTGCCGCCTGTACTTCAAGTGGTAAATCCTGTGTTTCAATTTCAACATCTATTTCACCTAATGATGTAGCTGTTTCTACAGCTTTATTATCAGCATACAGCGTATCCGAATTGCTCTTTGGACTTATTTTTACATTTATTGCTGGTGAAATTAAAGCCGGTGTACCATAAATTGAAGCAATTTCATCTGTTAAAACTGCATAGACTAAATTTTCTACTCCTATAGGAGCACTGTTTACTATTTCTGACATAAATTATTGTCCTCCTTCCATCTGAATAAAGAACCTTATTATCTTGTGATATATTTTAGTATCATCCTCAAATAAATCAGCCGCGGAAGTTCTCATAAACCCTGCGGCTTTCATAGCATTTTTTACTTTTTCTACAAGCTCTGTATAATCATTTTTACTCCATACATCTATCTGAATATAATATCCTATAGCTTTTTCTTCATTATCAGCATACTGCTCACCCTGTTCTAGATAATTAAAAAAAGTTATATAGGTATTTTCTTTCCCTTTATATTTTTGAAATGAAACAGGTACATTGAGTGGTTTTAAAGCTTCTACTACTAATTTATTTATCACTTTAATCCTTCCTTTAGAGTTTCAGCTATAATTCTTTTTATATCATCTTTATTTTTTTCATAAGCAGGCTGGAGGAAAGGATGTGCAGCTCTTTTACCGGTTCCAAACTCAATAAATTTCCCATAAAATATTTCTGAATTGTCTCCCTTATCTACACCTACAAGAATGTATTTTATTCCCTCTTTCTTTTTTACATTGGTTATCTTAAGACCTTTTTTAAGTTTTCCAGTCCTCACAGGAACATTTGTCTTTGCATCTTCAAGTACAGGTTCTGCCGCATTTTTTAATGCTTTATTTTCAAGCCTTCCTACATTTGAACCTATCTTCTGAAGTTTGTTTAATATTTCATCAACACCCATAAGTTCTATATTACCCACTATTCTCAACCTCCAAAGCTTTTATTTCTATATATTTGTTTTTATATTTAATATTATCTATGAAAGTTATATTGTACTGCTTGTCTTCAAACAGTATTCTCATATCATCTGTTATGCCATGTAAATATCTTATAGTGAATTTAACAGTTTTCTCTGCCTGCACAGCCGCAGCTGCAAAATATTCTCTTCCAATCAGATTTGATATTGCTGCCCAAACAGTTGAGTAATCCTCCCATATTTCAACTTCAAATCCATTTTCATTTGTAGTTGCTGTAAGTTTTTGAAAGATTATTTTATGTTTCAATTCCTCAGTTCTCATACTGGTATCACTCTATTCATACTCAATAATGAGTTTCTTGCTTCTTCAATTTTAGTTCTTTCATCAGGCTTATAATCATCATAGAGAAGCCTCATATGAAGGATCATTGCCCATTTAACTGTTTCTGGAATATCTGCTCCTTTATCTCCAAAACCAGCTGTAAATATAATTCTTACAGCATTAGCAGTTTGTAATGCTATTGTTGGCCATAATTTACAGTATCCAAGTACAATTCTATTAACAAAACTATCTGTATCAACAATATAATTACTTGAATCAAATATATACTCCTGTCCACCTGCATCATAGTATTTTACACTTTCTACACTTTGAACTGGTGAACAGTTTTTAAATGAAATACAATTATCCTCCGGGAAATAATCCCGCACCATTTCTAAAGTTTGAGTAATATACTTTCTATTTTGAAAGTCCTCACAAAATTCTCTAGCCTGCTTGATCATGCTGAGTAAAATAATATCATCATCACTTCCGGTTACTCTTAAATGCTGTTTTGCTTCCTCCAAAGTTATAGGTTCAGCTGCAGGTGGAGTTATAATTTTTAATGCCATAAAATCACCCCAAAAACAAAAAGAGCCTAAGCAGCTCTCAAAATGTACTTAACTAATATCTAATTTTTTTCATCCCCAGCATATTTGTTCTCCAATATAAATTCGCCACTTGCAAAATTTGTAGCCTGTGAACTAGCTCCAATCCTCACATTTAAACAAGTAAACCCATTATTTATATCAAGTTTAGCTGGATCAACATGAAATATAACCTGCTTATTTTTTGCAGTATTTGCTACAGTATAGCTTACTCCATCTGCTTGCCTTACAAGTGTATCACTTGCTGAAACATCTTCATTTGCAAGTACTGGAACATTATTTTCTAAAGGTTTTGCGCCAGTTCCTCCTACATCCTGTGCCTGGTACAAAGATATTTGTGTTTCATGCCCTGCTGTCTGGGCTAAATTTACAACAACTGTTGCTGTAATAGAATTCTTTAAAGTTATATAATTACTTGTTATTGCAGCATTTGTTGTTTTAGGTTCAAATGCTTGTATTAATTTATATTTTTCAATTAATGCCATGATAAATTTCCTCCTTAAATAGTAAAGACAGCACTAAGGCTGCCTTTTTGAAATTTATGGATATAAATAGAATAACATTGGCTATTAAAGCATTTACTATTATTTTGTTAGAATCTATTTCCAATTACCTCATCCTTCCAACACGAATAGTCTACATACTGACTATTTATTAAATCTAGCTTATTTTTACTACTAAAGCGAATGCTATACCCATCTTTTATTTTATTTAATACCCTGCCTTCTAAAATATCTTTAACCTTAATAATAAATACTTCTAATGTCTTATCATCTTCTGTAATTAAAACAAAAGCTATTACCGGTTCTAAATTAAACTGATTTGAGAAAAACTCAATTTTTTTAATATGGTCATCACTAAATGAATACATTCTGCTTTCATTAGAACCTTTTTTAAAATTACGAGTTTTTACTGAAATTGCATACCTATTTCCATCTTTCTCTGATATTAAATCTGCTCCAACATGGTCTACATAAGCAACTTCATAACCCTTCTTAATTAGCACATAATTTACTAACCCTTCTCCAAAATCCCCCATTTGTTTTGGTGCTCTTGAATTTTGTGTTAATGGCATTTTAATTTCCCCCACTTCCATTATTTAAAAGCTTCATTTTGTATAACTTATATGTGTTCTAACGTCCTTTTATATGAAGCCATAATAATATTTATAAATATTATACCAGAAACTACTATTAGTTTGGGCTTTCAAGTTATTTGTAACATAATAAGCCTGAATTCCTATCTATCCTCCAAAGTAACAAATGGACTTAAAGCATTAGCTCCCTTATAAGGTGTAATTGGTTTATTTCTATAAGGAGCACCATTAAACTTATAGATAAATCTAAATACCTGTTCATCGTATAAAAATCTTACATGTATTGACACATCTGCTGTCGGTGCTTTTTTATCTATTCCTATATATTGTGTAGGATCTGCAAGTATAATATCTCCTTTTTTACCTAATGGAGAGCACTGTTCTATTGGAATTATTGGTCTGTTTAAAAGAGTGCTGTACTGTGAACTTGAAGCTCCTCCAGATGGTAAAAATACAGGTGCTCCTCCTGTTCCTATATTAAGTGCCATAGTATAAAGCTGAGGTTCTATTTCTTGATTAATATACCACACGGCATTTGCTCTAAGCCTTGCAGGCACTGAACTCCACATTTTAAGTATATTTTCGTACTTTATAGTTCCTGCAGCTTGATTTGATTCTTTTGGTACTGATACAAGTGCATCTGAATTAAGTATTCCAAGTGGCATACCAACACCACTTCCATTAATAATTGCGTCATCTATTTTAAAACTCATTTCATCAGCATAAGCTTGTTTTACTATAGCCTCAAGAGCTGTTGCATCCTGAAGTAAATCATCTGTAACATAGCAAAGTGCCAGTAATTTCTGAAGTGCCATATCAATTTCTCTAAACTTAGGCTTTGACTTTGTAACAGTTTCTGCTTCAGCTATCCAGTAAGCTTGAACACCGCCCCATCTGCTTCCATTAGCCCTGCTGGTTTCATCAATACCAAGAGTTCTTAATCTATTTGTATTTGCACCAATTGGAATCATCCTTATTCTGTTTGCAACCTGACTTTCAGACATCATAACATCAAACATATCCTGTATAAAATCATTTTCCAGCATAAAGCCGCCTTCTGAAGTTACACTTTCATTTAGTCCTGATGCTGAATTTTGATATATGAGCCTGTTATCCATTATTCCACCTGGTGAAGATGCCTTTGCTACAGCTTGAAGAAATTCTCCCATGCCGCCTTTCCATTTCTTTTCATTAGGATCTTTAGGTTTAGCATATATAGGTTCATTGACTGGTGTCTTATTAAGCTTTTCTCTTTCTTTTAGCTTGTCTTCTGCTTCTATTGTTTTTTCAAGATTTTTAATTTCTACCTCTAAATCATCATATAACTTTTGCTCCTCTTCATTCATTGCTCTTGCTGCATCAATTGCACCTTGTACTATAGCTGCTTGTGAGTCAAGTTTTTGTTTTAATATTTCTTTTAAACTCATATATTAAATCTCCTCTCATGAATTTCATTTAGTTTTTTGTATAAATCTATAGGAACTTGCTTTTCATCCTTAGCTGCCAGAACTTTATTTTTGTCTGTAACTTTTTCTTTAATTTCTTCTACGTTAACAGGCTGTTCTTTAAGCTTATTAACTTTACTTTCACTTGGAATTGACTCTTTAAACTGAATTTTACCTACTTGAAGATTTTTATATCTAGTAATATCAACCTTTAATCCATTAATAGCAAATATTCTATTATTCAACGAAGCTGCTACTTGTTTTTCTTCTTCAATTTCATCTGCAAAACCAAATTCTAATGCTTCCTCCGCTGTCATCCAAGTTTCTGCATCCATTAGTTCAACTATACTTTCTTTCTCCATTCCCGTTTTATCTTCATATACTGAAATCATACTTTCTCTTACTTTATCCAGATCATCAGCTAATTTTCTAAAATCATTTGCATTCCCCATACCAAAAGACCAAGGATTGTGCACCATAAGCATTGCGTTTTTAGGCATTTTAACGTTATCTCCTGCCATAGCAATTATTGAAGCTATACTTGCTGCAAGTCCATCCACATAAACATTAACTGTTGCACTATGCCTTTTTAGCATTGAATATATCGCCTGTCCTGCAAACACATCACCGCCGCCGCTGTTTATATAAACATTTAAGGTTTTAATGTCTCCAAGTGAATCTAATTCTTCCTTAAAATTTTTAGGCGTAATTTCGTCTCCCCACCAAGTTGAATCACTTATATCTCCATATAAAAGAAGCTCTCCTTCATCACTATTTTCTTTTGCATTAAATGTCCAGAACTTCTTACCTTTGCTCACGCTTTTCACCACCTTTTGAAATCATTTCATATATTTGCTCCGCCAATTTCTTATTTTTATTTTCTATATCATCAGCACCAGCCTCACTCATATTTAAAGGCTGTAAATATATATCCCCATTTTCAATTGGGTCCATGTTTTCAAGTCTTCTTATATCATTTACACTAAGCCATCCCCATTGTCTGCCCTGTGCATAAGCTGAAGCTCTAGTCTGTGCATCCCCTCTTAAAAGTGCATCCACCTTAAACTCGAAATATCTATTTTTTCTTTTTGATTCATCTGAAAGCAGCTGCAAGTTCAAATTTTCTTCCCATCTTTTAAACCATGGGAGCATAGTATAAACAATGAATTCAAGACTTTGGTGTTCTATGTTATTGTTGGTTGACCTTGTTAAATCTTGTACCAAATGAAGTGGTATTCTAAATATTCTACATACATCTTCTATCCTAAATCTCTTGGATTCTAAAAACTGTGCATCAGTAAGTTTCATAGTAACTTCTTTAAATTGACCTCCACCCTCAAGTATCATAGGCACCCCTGCATTTTGAAGTCCTGTATAATTTTTCTTTATGTCCTTTTTTAATCTCTTAAAAGCCTCGTCTCCTAGTTCATTAGGATACTGAAATATTCCACTTGTCGATGCCCTATTAAGATAAAAATTTCTTTCAAATTTGTCTTGAGATAATCCAATATCAATAGTTAACGCCGCATAAGTTAGAGGTGTTACTCCTATATAACCATCTAAAGTTAAACCTGGAATATGTAGTATTTCATCTCTTGTCTTCGGCTCAGTTTTACCATCAATAAAGTAAAGAAGCCTTCCTGTGTCTTTATCTATATCAATCCTTACTCTGCTCCATAAAATAGGTCTAAGTTCTAATAAATCACCATGAAGATTAAATACCTTTTGAACTATAAAGTTTCCACCCAAATTCATATTACTCATCCCTGTTTCCTTAAACTGCCCCGGTGTCATTTCTGGATTTGGATTATAATGCATCAGCTGATATTCTGGAGCATCTGTAACTTGAACTCTATTACCTTTACTGTCTTTCTCATATAAAAATATAGGACAACTTGCAAGTGTTTCTGAAAGTACCCTGTTGCAGGCAAAAACTGCTGTAAAACTCATAGCTGTATTAGCATCTATAGTTGTATTATCTGCTGTAGGAACATCTTCACCAGCTAAAAAATCCTGAGAATATTTCTGCAGAACTTCAAATAATGCATTCTGTGGAGTTAAAAAAAGCTTACATCTATCAATAAATTTCAAAACATCACTTCCTAATCAAGTAAACTTCTCATTCCTCTTTTTTCATAAACTGATTCTTTAGATTCATGTCTTATTGCTCTATCAAGAGCCATTATTAAAGCTACAGCTCCATCTATTTTTTCAGTGGACTTTTCTTTATCCGGCTTTATGTTTCCAGCTGGATCTGTTCTTACAAATATGTTATCCATCATCCAGCTTAAAACTGGATGTCCCCCATGAGCTATTTTCTGTTCTAGAGTTATTTTCATAAGCTCTTTTGTTGGTGGACTCATATCTTTATATCCTTGTCCAAAAGGAACTACAGTAAAACCTAAGCCGTCTAAGTTTTGAACCATCTGCACAGCTCCCCAGCGGTCAAAGGCTATTTCCTTTATATTAAATTGTGTTCCAAGTTTATCTATAAAATTTTCAATAAAAGCATAATGAATAACATTTCCTTCTGTAGTTTCAAGAAAGCCTTGTTTTTTCCATACATCATAGGGAACATGATCTCTTTTTACTCTAAGTTTCAAATTATCTTCTGGTATCCAGAAGAAAGGTAAAACATAATATTTATCATCCTCATTTATTGGCGGAAACACTAGAACAAAGGCAGTAATATCATTAGTACTTGAAAGATCCAAGCCGCCATAACATTCTCTACCTTTAAGTTTTTCAATATTAACTTCAAAAGAACACTTGTTCCAGACATCCATAGGCATCCATCTTACAGATTGTTTAACCCATTGATTAAGCCTAAGCTGCCTGAATATATTTTCTTCAGCTGGATTTTCCTTTGCACTATTAAAAGCATTCCTAACTTTTTCTATGTCAATGGTATGCCCTAGCGATGGATTAGCTTTATACCAATTCTCCTCTAAGCTCCAATCATCCTCATCTTTAATTCCATATATCACAGGATAAAAGGTTTTATCAATTTTCTTACCTCTTAAAATATCCTCTGCCTTTTGATGTACCTCATAGCATATAGAATTTCTATCTGTTCCAGCCGTTGTAATTAAAAAGAACAGCGGCTGCATTCTTGCATCACCACTGCCCTTTGTCATAACATCATATAATTCTCTATTAGGCTGTGCATGTAACTCATCAAAAATTACTCCATGAACATTAAGTCCATGTTTACTAAATGCCTCTGAAGATAAAACTTGATAAAAGCTTCCAAGAGGCATATACACTAATCTCTTTTGAGATATTACAGGCTTTATTCTTTTTTTAAGCGCCTGACATTGGTCAACCATATCTACTGCCACATCAAATACAATAGATGCCTGCTGCCTGTCTGCGGCACAGCCATAAACTTCAGCTCCCCATTCATTATCTGCACAGGTAAGATAAAGAGCTATAGCCGCGGCAATTTCACTTTTTCCATTTTTCTTTGGGATCTCTACATAGGCTGTATTGTATTTTCTATAGCCATTATCCTTAACTGTTCCAAATATATCTTTAATAATTTTATCCTGCCAGGGTAATAAATCAAAAGGAACTCCATGCCACACACCTTTTGTGTGCTTTAAATTATTTATGAACTTTACTACTTTTTCAGCTTTCTTTTCGTCAAACATTTTCACACCATCCTTAGAATATCTTCCATAGGATCATCAGTTTTACCTGTTTCTGCACCTACTCTAATCCTAGTACGGGATGATGGTGTTAATCCAAATTCAGAACAAAAGTCTTTCATAATTTTAAGATAGGTCTGAGCAATAGAAACCTGCGGTACCTGTTGAATATATCCTGATGGTGTTTTAAAAATAGTACCATGCTTTGTTAAAAACTCTTCTGCTTCCTTCCATCTTGCATAAGCTTGGCAGTATCCGGCAAAAGCAGCTGCATCTACTTTTGTAAGTACCCCTATTTTCTCTAATGTCTTTGTCATCCTTCTCCATTCTTTTTTAGCTTCTGGTTCAAGCCATGACGGACATTTTGGAGCTTTCTTTTCGGGTTTTGGTTCGTTCATATTTAAAGGTCTTTTCCCTGGATTTCCTTCAAGAACCTTTAGAGCTGTTGGTTTTGGTTTTCTTCCTCTTGTCGCCATGGTTTCACCTCCATTTCTCCATACAACACAAAAAGAGCCATTCAATGACTCTCCTCATAAATTAATTACTTTGTTTTAATTCTTACTCTATATGCAATTGGCTGCATATAATCCTTTTTTAACATATTTTTATTTAATATGTGTATTTTAGGATTATTTGTTTCAACTTCATAAATAAGATATATCATATAATTTTCTTTTTCCATAGCTTGTCTATACTCATTATCTGTAATAATAAAATTTATGTTATTTGCAGTACTTATTGTTGACTTAACTTCAATATATATTTCATTACCATGTTTATCAAATGATAAAATATCATAGCCAAGTCTATCATCTTCTGTAGAAACAACTGTTACTTTTTCTGCAAGGTCTTCTCTACCGATTTTTCTTAGACTTTTAATTTGCTCATTAAAAACAATATTTTCCCCAAGGTTACCTATATATTTTTTTCTTTTCATCTCTTTTTCATAATCTGGTTTCTTATTTTTACCTTTAACAGATTTATCATTTTCTAATCTACCTATATAGTTAAAATCGATATAATCGACTTTAGGATTTAATTGGTATTTTCCTTTATCACCACTATTATCTTTTTTCTTAGGTGAATAGTATGTGTATAAGAAAACCATATATATATAATTATTCCACAGCTTCATTTTTTCATCATTTTGCTTAAACTCCAATAATAATTGTTTTTTCATTTCTATTGTCTTAGCTTTTTCATACTCAAAATAAATAGGTAAGTGTTGTAAAAAGTAATCTATATGTTCCTCTGAAAATATACTTATATATTTTTCTGGAAAATACGTTGATAATATTTTTCCTTTAAACATAGGCGATAATTTATTCTCATGAATTTTAATAAAGTCTTCATTTTTACCATCCATAAGCAAATGGTAAATTGATAATTTTATGTTTCCGAATGCTTCTTGATAATTATTTCCCCATTTATTAATTGTTCTATATTTCTTTTCATCCTCATTTTTAGTTTTGCCATAATATACTCCGAACTTTTTATCAGCTGTTGATCCTCCCTTGATTTTCCCAAGATTCATTAATTTCGTTTCTAGCCAATAACAAAATGTGTCATCCCCTCCATTAATCAAACCTTTTTTACCCACAATATATTTATCAATTTCTAAGCTTAGTATAGTGTCTAGTTTAAATTTATTGATAAACTCTTGTCTTAATTTTTCCAACTTTTTAAATTCTTTATTTTTCTCATCAGACAAATTACTATTTATAAAATTATCAATATTTTCCTGAATCATTACTTTCATCTCCTATCACCAACAATAGTATACTAATTTAAAGAAAGTAACAATTCAATAATCATTTATTTATTAACTTTGCCTTACTCACAGTAAGATTTTATTTTTCTGATTTTCCTTTTCTAAAAGCACTATTACCATCTAGCTTACTAAGTAACTCACTTCTTGCATTTTTATATTCATTTCCTATAAATCCAAGCCTTAAAAGCCAGGTTCTGAAGGTGTATTTTTCATTATCCGTTTGCCTTTCCTTTGGAGAAGAATGTTTAAACTTCTTTGAGCTTTCATTAAGTGCCCCAGCAAATTGGTCAGCAATTTCAGCATTTTCAAAACCTTTTATAAATTTAAATTCTAAAGTTTTCTTTTCAAAATCGAAACTAATGCCCGGACACTTTTCTACTCCAATTTCTAAAGCTGCTGTTTTAAAATCTTCAATGCTCGCAATCCTTATGTTATTTATACCTTCCACAAATTCTTTTGTGACAATTTCTGTTTCAATGCCTAGTGCCTTTTTTATAAGAGTCTGCTTACTGCTTATCATATTTATTAGATTTCTTAAGGTGATCCCTGTATGCCCAGCCATTGAGAATATAATTTCTGAATGCTCAGTCTCTGCTTTTACACTTTCTTCTTGAAAATTATTTAACAATTCCTGAAGTTCTACTTCAACACCTTTTGAGTTTTTAATTTTACCATCTCTATCGATAGTTATAATTCCTCCTGATGTTTGTATTTGGTAAGCAAAGCTTGGTACTCCCATATATTCTGGTCTCACCCCAAAACGCTCACCTAATATTTTTACAGTTTCTTTTCTATCCAAATCAATTACCTCCTGTGCTTTTTTGTTATTACATATATCACTCTAAAGCACGGATATATCAAGTTATTTATGAAGGTTTATTTTCTTTAAATAAAGGCTAATATGAGTACCAAGGCGGTGATATCAATGAAAAAATCAAGTTTTATAAGAATAGATACTCTTGTAACTATTTCAGCAATTATAATTTTTACATTAGCAGCAGTTAAATTTATCAACTAAAAAAAGCCCCTGCAGGCTTTTTATTTTTCTAGGGCTGTATATCTTGGGTATGTATATCCTTCTGAATCTACCAAAATGATTTTATTTGTTTTTATATTTTTTACTCTTATGCATCTCAACTCACCTTTTTCGTTGCAGCCCCCATCTTCTTCTGATATCCATGTCTGATCCTTCCAAAGTTCCTTTGCAAACTGTTCAAATTCATTATCACTTAATTCTATTTCTTTTACAACTTCATAAGCTGTTCCTTTCATTCCATCTTTTTTAGCTTCTTTTGTAAATTCCTCAAGTTCCTTTAAATTTAAAACCTTTCTTCCAAATAATGCTCTCATTTTCTTTCCCTCCATGTGCTTTTTTGTTATACTATATATCACTCTAAAACACAGTAATAGCAAGGGTTTTATTCAACTTTAAGTACATTTTTATATTCTATCTTTTTGCCATCTCTAATTAGAAAAACTCCTTCATCTCCAGCAGTTTCTATATATCTTTTTACAATAACATCACAATATTTTTCATCAAGCTCTACTGCATAACATATTCTTTCCGTCTGCTCACAAGCAATTAATGTAGAACCACTTCCTGCAAAAGGTTCAAATACTATACAGTTTGTCATGCTGCTATTCTTAATTGGGTATGCTATTAATGGTACCGGCTTCATTGTTGGATGATCCGGACTTTTGCTTGGTCTATCAAAATTCCATACAGTTGTCTGTTTTCTATCTGAATACCATCTATGCTTCCCTGTTGGTTTCCATCCATAAAGTACAGGCTCATGCTGGAATTGATAATCACTTCTTCCTAAAACCAATGACTGCTTTACCCAAACACATACACTTGAAAGATGAAATCCAGCTTCTCTAAAAGCCTTTCTAAAGTTCAATCCTTCTGTGTCCGCATGGAAAATATACGCTCCTGCACCATCATCCAATACTGAGTAGATATTTTTAAAAGCAGCCAATAAAAATTCATGAAAACTCTTATCATCCATGCTGTCATTTTTTATAACTCTTTCATTTTCTTTTCCTGCTGAATAATTAACGTTGTAAGGCGGATCGGTAACACATAAATTAGCTTTCTTTCCATTCATAAGCTTTTCAACATCAGAGGTTTTAGTGCTGTCGCCACATATTAACCTATGTTTTCCTAATACCCACAGATCACCTGCTCTTGTTATAGATTCTTCTATTTCTTCAAGAGCTTTATCTGCATCAAAGTTATCGTCACTAACATCTTTATCATGAACTTTAGAAAATAAATCTTCTATCTCTGCGGCATCAAATCCTGTAAGAGAGATATCAAACATAGATTTATCAAGTTCATCTAAAATATCAGCTAACTTTGGCATATCCCATTCTCCACTTACTTTATTAAGAGCTACATTCAATGCCTTCTCCTCATCTGAACTTATATAAACGACTACGCATTCAATTTCCTTTGCGCCTTCCTGTTTTAAAACTTTAAATCTTTGATGTCCTCCCACAATATTTCCTGTTTTCTTATTCCAAATTACAGGTTCTACATATCCAAAGGTTTCAATTGATCTTTTAAGTTTTTCATATTCAGGATCTCCCGGCTTTAAATCTTTTCTTGGATTATATTTAGCTGGATTAAGTTTTTCAACAGATACCTTTTGAATCTCCAAATTATCACCTTCCTTAAAAGCAAATAGAAAACACCTTAAAAAGTATATTTTTCATTTAACTTCTTAAGGTGAAAAACTTTCTGTAATTCCTTTAAAATTCAGCACTTTTCATATTTGATTTTTAGATTATACCCCCCTCTGCAATTTTGCGGTTTTTTACACAAAGGGGGCCACCCGGCCTTTCCGGTACAACTCCAGAGGAAATTATACCCCCTACCTCTTCAAAAAAATTATCAACAAGTTGCCAACAGGTTATTTACAAGTTTCTGTTGATAACTTAATAAGAATAAACTTCATTCTTATTTCCAAACCTACCATCTTCCTTTGCAGTCTTAACATCATGATGATGCTTGCATAAAGACTGCCAGTTGCTCTCATCCCAGAAAAGTTTCTCATTACCTTTGTGAGGTATAACATGATCAACTACTTCTGCGGCAGTAATTACTCCTTGTTTCTTACATTCTTCACAGAGAGGATGCTCTTTTAAAAATTGTTTTCTAATCTTTCTCCACCTGCTGTTGTAGAGTTTCTTAAAAGGTCTGCTTGTCTTGTCATATCTGCTATCAATTTCTTTTTGATGCTTACTGCAGTATCTTTCACTTGTAAGTTCAGGGCATCCTGGATAACTGCAAGGTCTAGCTGGTTTTCTTGGCAATTGATTCACCTCGTTTTTATCAAAATAAAAAGTCACCACAGTTTGTCTGCGATGACTTTTTGCATTTTCTTTCTACTTTTCTATTATAACTTTATCATTTTTCTAAGGTGTCTTTCAGTGTCTTTTAGTGTCCTCTTTTAAATTCATCTCACAATTTTCTAATGCTTTTCCATGAAGTTTATGAATATAACGTAAGTCATACCCCATCTCTACTGCTATCTGTTCCCAGGTCTTAAAGCAAAGATATCTAAGCTCCAGCAATATTTGGTATTCAGGGTTGCTAATCTTTTTTATAATAAATACGAATTCCCTTTTTAAATCAACTAATGTGTCTATATCCGCATTTATTTCATTTTCCAGATCCACCATTTTAGCTATTGTGTCCTCCATAGAATGCACATTACGTGTTCCACTAGGCGGTGTATCACTTAATGTGGATGTAGCTTTTGCAGCTAATGCCCTTAAGGATACTATCTGCTCAAGTTTACTGTTTATCCTTTGGTCAATTCTATATGCCTGTGATAAATATTGTTTCGCTGTCATATTACTTGTCCCCCTCTAGCCAAGGCATTTTGCCATTATAGTAAGTATCAGCAATACTTTTTTGAATTGCCTTATCTAGTGAAGCAATACGAGCATTTGCTCTATTAATGCTTTCCTCTTGCTCCTCTTCAGTTTTGAAGAATGAACAAGTAGTTTTAGAGCACTGTATACTGTTAAGGATTTTACACCTATTGTTTTTATTTGCAAAGCAATTTTTATTCATAAGTTTTGCCCTCCTTTAACTTAGCCTTTACTGCAGCTATTAAATCTGACTGTACTTTTTCTTTTCGTTTTAAAGCTCTCATTATATCCTCATCAATAGTCCCTTTAGTAATAATATGGTGGATAACAACTGTTTCATTTTGTCCTTGTCTCCACAATCTTGCATTGGTCTGCTGATAGAGCTCTAAGCTCCAGGTAAGCCCAAACCATATAAGAGTTGAACCTCCTGCCTGAAGGTTTAGTCCATGTCCTGCTGATGCTGGATGAATTACTGCTGCTTCTATTTCACCATTATTCCAATCCTTAATGTCTTTTGAAGTTTTTATTTCACGAACCTTAAATCTCTTTTTAATTCTTTCTAAATCATGATTGAACCAATAAGCCACAAGCACCGGCTTTCCATTTGCTGATTCAATTAAATCTTCCAGCGCATCAAGTTTTTTATCATGTATCGTAAACACTCGCTTGTCCTCACCATACACAGCACCATTTGCCATCTGACAAAGTTTATTTGATAAAGCTGCTGCATTTACAGCATCTATTTCTTCGCCTTTGAGGGATAAAACCAAATCTTGCTTCATGCCATCATAAGCTTTGCGTTCTTTTTCTGAAAGAGTTACAACAACCTCATTTATAACACATTCCGGCATTTTCAAATAATCTGTGCTTTTCATAGAAATGGTAATATCCGAAATAAGACGATAAATTGCATCTTCTGCACCAGCTTTTGGTTTATAACTAAATACCATCTGCTGATTTCTTTTATCAGGGTCAAAGAAGTTATTACGGTAATGAGTTATAAATTTTCCCAGTCTTTTGCCCATATCAAGAAGTCTAAACTCTGCCCATAAATCCATCAAGCCGTTACTGCTTGGAGTTCCTGTAAGTCCCACAATACGTTTTACTTTAGGTCTTACTTTTAATAGGCTTTTAAATCTCTTAGCACTATAAGATTTAAAGGATGACAACTCATCTATTACCACCATGTCATAGTCAAATGGAATGCCACTTTCATTTATCAGCCAGTCCACATTTTCACGATTGATAAGATAAATATTTACCTTTTGCATAAGTGCTGATTTTCTTTGTGTTTCACTGCCTACAGCTACTGAATAAGTAAGTCCTTTAAGATGATCCCATTTTTTTATTTCTAAAGGCCATGTATCTCTAGACACTCTAAGTGGTGCAATAACTAAAACTTTTGAAATTTCAAAGCTGTCAAGGCAGAGGTCAAATATGGCAGTAAGCGTTATTACACTCTTGCCAAGACCCATATCCAGTAATACTGCTGAGATAGGATTTTTTAATATGAAATTAGTTACAAAGTTTTGATAGTCATGAGGATTGTATTTCACTTAAGATCCCCCCAATCTTACCTGAATCATCTATACAGTAAACCAAAAAGCCTAACTGCTCCAGCTGCATTTTTCTATTTACTTGCAGTGGTCTCATTTTCTTACCTTTTGCCTTTAATTCAACAAAGGCGAACTTGCCATGTGGTAAAAGCACTAGCCGGTCTGGCACTCCATCAAATCCGGGTGATACAAACTTAGGACAAATGCCGCCCATCATTTTTACTGCTGTTACAAGTTTATTTTCAATATATTTTTCAAGCATAAATACCTCCCAATTTTTAAATTAGAACAAGAAAACAAATTTGAACTAATTTCCTATACGCGCACATACATACACCTGCACACACTCACTTTTTCTTTTTTATTATTTTTTGTTTATATAGACTTTAACTTGTTCCACCTATTCCAAATAACTTATTTTTCTTTAATCCACTAGCTTTTTTAAGTGAACCAATTTAGAAACAGAGTATAGTACAGCCCTGCTAACGTTCCTTTACTCTGGAATAAGCACGCTGCTTTCCATAGATAGGAAAATTGCTTGTTCCGTTTTTGTTCCCACAGTACTTGCTCCAATCACTGATTTTTCTCATAATGGCTCCAATAGCATAAGAATCTGCTGTTTTCATAGAAGATGCATCTTTGCAAAAACACTCACACCAAATTTCCATGTTGCAGACAAGATTTCGTTTTACAGTACCTACACGAGTGCCGCCGCCAAATTCGCTGCCTCCAAGGAAATTTCTACGTTCGTATAAAGACATTGTGCCCCAATCCTCTGGTAAAAGAATATCAAGATAAGTACGCACCAAGCCTTCGCGCTCGTCAGTTTCCATGGCATCAGCCTGTTCACCACTGGCAAGAACAGCATCATCACCTTCTAGATAGAGTTTTTCGCCTTGTTTATATAGATAAATAGCCTCTGCCCAAATCTGCTGCACTTCTTCAGTAGTAATTTGCCATGACTTTTTATCAGAATTACCATTGATACGCACCGGCCAAAATCTGCGGTTGCCTGAAATATCTCGTAAAAATCCATTCTCAGCATTAGTAGAACCAACAATAACGCACTGTCTGGGGTGATTTTCTACATTTACCCCATAGCTTGCCCTATATTTATCATCTACTCTTGAAATAAAAGATTTAACAATTTCAACATCTGTCTTACGCATTCCAGCGAGTTCACCAAGCTCAAGCATCCAATACCCCTGAAGCTTTTCTGGACCTGCCTTATCTTTCATATCTGTAATGGTTAAGCTATCTGAAAACCATTCTCCGGCTAGTTTTGCGAAGAATGTAGATTTACCAATACCTTGTGGCCCATTTAAGATAAGTACGCTGTCAAATTTTGTTCCTGGTTGATATATGCGTGCAACTGCCGCCACCATTGTTTTTCTAATCACTGCTTTTGTATATGTGCTGTCAGCTGCTCCAAAATAATCTATCAGAAGATTTTCTACACGGGCCACACCATCCCATTTGGGCAAATTATCAAGATACTCCCTGATGGGATGATAAGCTCTTTCCGCAGCTACTGCCAGCACAGCATCTTTTGTTTTAGCAGGAGCATAAATTCCATATTTACTGCTTAGATACACCTTTAAAGATGAGTTATCTGAATCATTCCAGCCGTACTTAATTTGCTTCCAAGGCAACCCGCCTTTGGCATCTATACCATCACGATGGCAGTTAAAAGCAAGTGACTTTAACCTGTCATCATTACGCAAAATCAGCACAATATTATCCAGAGTGTCCTTTACTTTACCTTGCTTATCAAGTTCTAAAGCAGTCTGCCAATCATCCTCTGAAAATTCATCTTCTGCCTGTGCTTGTCTCTCTTTTGCAAATTCTGCTTTTACTGCAGTATCTTTAATTGCAAAATCACACATTGCCACATAAGACGGCAGTTTACCTGCAGCTGTATTTACAGCCGCCTTATCATCGAGAGAACCAAATTTATGGATACGTACAAGGTCAAATGCATTTAGAAGCAGACCACTTGCAGGGTCTGTAGCATGATGGCTGTATGCAAATTTATCATCATAAATAATTACACCAGCACTGCTGTCAGCAGGAATATAATCATAGCGGCCTTCAACTGCAGATGGTTTATAAACATCATTTAAGAATTTTTCAATTACATCACGAATTGAATAAGTACGGCAGAATGTTCCTACTACACCCTCCTTTAAAAGAGGATCTGCTTGTTCTTTTAAACTTCTTTTAATAATTTCAGATTGGCGTGAAGATACTGGCCAAGTAGTGGTATCGTGCCAATCATCATATTTGGCAAGATATAAATCTGGATCAAGTAATGCCCCATCATTTTCTTTATATACAAATACACCATTTGAAGACGTTGAAGGCCAGTACATAAGGCGTTCTGCCTCATAGGTTGTATCATCAAAAAGGTCAATGCCTATTTCTTTTGCTATCATACGAGCAGCAGCTGCATACTCTTCTTCACTAATTTCACGGGCAAGTGGAATGATTAAACGGAATCTTGGATTTTCTAGTGTATGTTTATGGGTTGAATACATACAGCATTTAAAATCAAAAATCATTGTAATCTCCTCCCATATATCGGCTGCTGCATAATCCATATCTAATGTTAAAATAGAACGGCAAAGCACATGCCCTTTCTTACGTCTGCCCTCCCTTAAATAGCCGCCCACAAATCCACCCACATCTTTAATATCATCCTGCTGTCCCCTTTTTAGTTTGCGGTATTCTTCTATGGTTTCTGTTGTTTTTTGAGTAGTCTTTACACGGGAGCAAAAATCTTCCCATGAAATATCTGTGTTTTTCCACTTTTTATCCATACGGCTATTGCCAACTGCAATTTTCATAAACTCCCTACCTCCTGCAGCTTCTCATTAAAATATCTGATTAACTGTTTCCGTTTCTTTGCCTTTTCAATTTCTTGTGCCATCCCATTTGAAATAATGTCACCAAATACCCAGAGTTCATTACATTTTCCAAGTAAGACCATATTCATAAACATAGCTAGTTCCTGCTCCTGTGGAATGTCATCATTCATAAACTGAGGAAAAAGCAAATGTGGAGCAAGCGGGATACAATTCATCTCCAATACAAACCTACAAAAATCACGTGCCTTTTTTACATTTTCCTCAATATCCCCTGAATACGGTGAGCAAATATATACAAGAGGTTTAAAGACAGAGTTTTTTTCTGCCTTTAAACCTTTAGTAATATTTGTAATTGCAGCATAAGGAGTTGGATCATAATAACCCTCGGAGTTAAATTTATTTATATTCATAGCCCTTTTCCTCTCTTACCTTTTTGCTGCATTCACTGCAATAAACATTAGTACCATATAAATCTGCTTCACCATTACTAAATATTTCTGAAAGGTCAACATTAACTTCGCATCCACAGCTAGGACAGGTGCAGAATACATTTTCATCATTTATTTCAACCGCTACTTCCATAGCATCACTAATTTTTTCTTTAACATAAAACATTAATTTTCCCCCTTTTATATTTCCTTGTCTTTTAATTTTGTAACGTACCATTCCAGATGACGCTTACGCTGTTCATACTCCGGAACAGCTACTAGCAAACCCACATCTACTTTCTGTAAAGTTTCAAGCATCGTAATCTGCTCATCAGATAGATAGGGACGGATACTCTTACCTTTTTCAATACCGTTTGCAATTCTAAATTGCTTTGCTGACATCCCGGTAACAATGCGGTTAATCATGTCGCATTCATTACTAAAGTGATATGGCTTTGGATTTTCATGAAGTAACTTAATGTTGTCTGTCAATAACGGGAACTCCTTACGAGCCGAAACAAGAGTTCTAATAAACTGCTCCATTTCATTAAAGCGTTTGATGTATAGCTCTTTGAACTTCATTGCTTTCTGCCCTGTATATCCCATAACCAACATGGTGAAACCATCACGGGTCATGGCATAGCACGGTAATTTTCTGCCAGTACTATCCTTGTAATGGGTTAGCTCAAAGTTGGATTTAGTAAACTCTTCACTCAATCCAGATTTGGTGTCAGTGATTTTTGCAATATCACGCAGTACATGAAAATGCTGTTTTTCAAAGAACTCTGACACAAACAAACTATCCACTCTTGCCGTATCATTGGTGTCGGCAAATACACCATATTCGTCTTTGGGTATCAATTCTTTCATAAGAAAACCTCCTGTAATATAGTCCGAGAATTACTTCTCTGCCTATATGCCAAAAATCCGAAACAATCGAACCCTCTAAATTGGGTATTATTTATTCTTTTTTATAAAACTCACATTCATAGCCATCAGTATTAAGAATCAGTCCTTTTGCCCATGCTGGTGTTTCACTCATAATCCTACATACTTCTTCTACAGAAGATTTCCCTACTGGAACTTCAAGAACCACTTCATCATGAACGTGCATTACAATTTGAAATCCATGAGCAGATAATCTAAGCATTGCTTCTGCTAAAATATCACGGCTGATTGCCTGAACAATATTCTCTGCAAATTTAGGACCATAACTTTCTATTCGTTCCCATTTTTTCGTGCCGCCAACACCTTCATAGGTGACAGACTCACCGCCGAATCTGTTCTCTCCAATAAGAGGTCTCACATAGGCAAGCCTTCTTCCGCTTGGCAGCTTAATAAATAGAATTCCACTTTGATAAAAAATTCCGATACCATATATCCCAATTGGTTGTTTTGTTTTTACTACAGTTTTTACTGCACGGTCTATCCTCCACCAAAGAGAAGTTATATTAGGATTAGAATTTCTCCACGCATCGACGATAGGTTTTAACTCATCTTCAGCAAGTCCCATTTGAACTGCGCCCATAGCTTTAAGTGCTCCTACAGACCCGCCATAACCCAAGGCCAATTCTGCTATTTTGCCTTTCTGCCTTAAATGCCCGTTAATACCGTTTTTCTCAACAGGAACATTAAACATCTGTGATGCTGAAGCACAATAGATATCCCCACCACCTGCAAATATATCCATTCTCCATCTCTCACCAGCAAGCCATGCAATAACACGAGCCTCAACTGCAGAAAAATCTGCTACAATAAACCTACTCCCATACATTGGTATAAAAGCTGTTCTAATTAATTCTGACAGCACATTTGGAATGCTGTCATATAGTAAATCTAAAGCTGCAAAGTTTCCATCTTTCACTAAAGAGCGAGCCTGTTTTAAATCAGGCAGATGATTTTGAGGCAGATTTTGCACCTGGATGAGCCTGCCTGAATATCTGCCTGTTCTATTTGCACCATAAAACTGAATTAACCCTCTGGCTCTGCTGTCACTGCAAACCACATTTTCCATTGCTGTATATTTCTTTACGCTGCTTTTTGCAAGCTGCTGTCTAATTGAAAGCACCTCATGTATTTCTCCATCTGAATCTTCAAGCAACTCCGAAACTACTGCCTTGGAAAGAGAATCTGTTTTCATACCCTGCTTAAGAAGCCAATCCTTTAATTGTGCAGTAGAATTAGGGTTTTCAAGACCTGTTAACTTCTTTGCTTTTTTTATATTTTCTTCTTTTAATTTTTCATCGCAGGAAATTGCCTGTTTTACAAAATCCATATCAAGATTAATACCACAGTCATTGATCATCTGGTCTAAGTGGTAATTCTGCCATTCGGTTTCGGATACAGGAAATTTAGATAATTTATTTTGTATTGCCATTTCTGTTTCCACATCACGTTTGTTATAGAAGGTGAACATTTTCCATTTTTCTATGTCATGGTGTGGTAAATTACGAGTACGCCCACCATTTGATTTTGTTGGAGAGCAGGGAATGCAAAAATATTTAATTAGATTTTTACCTTCTGATAATTTTTGTTTTTTAAGACCCAATACTGCTCCAACACCCTCAAGGGATAATGGAAGCCCTAGAGTTGCCGCCCAAATCATAGTACAGTGCCATGACTTAGGAGAAAGATAAGTACCTGCTTTCATACCAAGCCACTTTGATAAGCAGATTCTTTCAAACTGTGCGTTGAATGCCCATTTAATAACAGAATCATCAGTAAGAGCATTTATAATTTCAATTGAAATTTTCTCACCTCCAGCAAGGTCAATCACCTTCACCTCTCCTCCATCTGCTGAATATCCAAACAGAAGAATGTCAAAATCCTCGCTCTCGGCATAACGGTATACACCTGACTTTTGAAGATTGACACTGGAAAAGGTCTCAATGTCTATTGAAATAAATTTCATATAAATACCATCCTTTCAAAAGCAAACAAGGCAGCAGAAGAATGTCATCCGCCACCTCGTCTTTATATTTATTTTTCTTATGCTAAAAAATCATCATCTTCCACAGTTGTGAAATCATCAGCTGCATTACTTCTACCGCCTAAAGGCTCACCATCTTTAATCTTTTGGATATTTCCAAGTCCACAGGCAACACCCTTGTTGCCATTAATATTGAAAGCATAGAAATTTAAAGACACTCTTGCGTAGCATCCGCTATACACTTCATTGCGGTCAAGGATAGGTCTTACTGCCTTATCTACAATCTGAGGTGCTGTTATGCTATTGGCATTTACAAAATAATGTCCTTTATATGCCTCATCATCACGTTCTGCGTCACCATTTCTTAAAGGCAGTTTAATAGCAGCCTTATTTGGCTTTTTACCACCAAACTTTGAAATCCCTTCTTCAATTGCTGTATCTATTGCTGCATTAACAGCATTGATAGTTTCTGTATCCGTCTTAGGGATAAGTACTGATACGCTGTATTTTTCAGCACCTCCATTAATTGATGCCGGTTCCCAGCCGTGAAAGTAGCTTAGACGTGTATTTACACTTGTAACAACCTTAGTTTTGCTTTGATTTATCATAATTTTCATCCTCCATAATTTCATTAAATTCGTTATTTGCATTTGATGTATTCATAGCCGCTCTTTTATCCGTAATTGGAACCAGTGTCGGCTTTCCTGGTGGTTTATATATGAGCCCACCTAAAATTTTCTCAAATTGTTTCTTACCCATCAGTTTCTGCATTTCCGTAAGGGTAATGAGACTCTGACGGTAGATATCATTATAGCCATTTGCCTTAGCTGCTTCAGCCACGGCATCTTCATTCTTATATTTGCGGACAGATCTGCCCTCGACTATCTTAAAGCCATGCCACTTTTTTCCATGATTCACTGTAGCATCTGTAGCGTAAGCCATAATTTTATTTGCCCACTTCGTAAGGTCGGATAGCCTGAATAGAACTTCCTCAATTTCTGAATCATTAAGTAGAGACGGCAGTTTAAACTCCATCTGTGCCAGTTTCAGATTTTCTTCCGCCCTTGCACGGCATTTAACAGCCGCCCTGCAGAAAGTGCACCACTCACCCGGAAGATATTCGCCTTCACCGTCATAAGCCATCAACGCCTTTGGCTTCAGTTCATTTTCTGCCCAGTCTTTTAATTTCTTTACCGATATAGTCCACGTGCTGATATTCTCCCTGCGTGGCTGGAAGATGCTCATGGAAACCTCCTCAATGTCATACAGTCTATCGTAGATTTCCAAAGCGCCAAGTGCGTACAATTTCATCTGAGGGTTTTCCACAACATCCACCAATACACCCATGCCATACTTGAAATCGATAATATGGAGCTTTTTATCAGCAATGATGATGCAGTCACCGGTTCCGAACCCCTGTGGTACATAGCGGGAAAAATCAAGATGTTGTTCAATAAGCACCAGTGGGTCCCTACAGCTTTGCCTTGCCAATTCAAGCTGCTTCAGCACAAATTCCACATAGACATCACTGTGTTCTTCCATCTCATCGGTGTTATAATCCGAAACAGGACGCTTGCTTCTCATGCGAAGTGCCTTTTTAAGCTTATATTCACAAAGGGCGTGAGCTGCGGTGCCTTCAGCCGCTGCACTGGATTCGTTATTTGCAAACTTCAGTTCCAATCTTGCAGATGGAAGACAATTGAGCCACCTGTGAGACCCGGACGCGGAAAGTACCGCGTGATCACTCATTACCTAGTACCTCCGCATCTTTCAGTATATTCGCATAATGTTTTGGGTTCACTTCACTTAATTTGGAACCGCCATATTTTTTAATGATCTTTCTCACTTCGGCAGTGAGACCAGCCTGACTCTTTTCTGCAAGGACAGCCCTTACATCCTCAAGCTTAATTTTCTTATCAGCTGACTTTGCTGTTTTCTTTAGTTCTGCCTCTTTAACCGGAGCAGGTTTCTTATCTTTATCTGCAGGTTCGCTTTCTGCCATTGCATCACAAACAGCCTGCAGGCTGTCTGCCAAGGATCGCATATCTGAAACCACATCAAGCAGCAACTTGATTTTACTCACTGCTTTCACCTCCTTTAAGTTCACGGATTTCCACGGTTTCAACCGAATCACCCGGTGTAAGAACAAGTACATTCACTTTTTCACCGAAAAGAAAATTTAACAATCTTTTACGGATTTGCATTGTACCACTCTCAATAACAGGATTAGGGTTACCGCTTGGATGTGCAATGTTGATACATACTTTATGTTTTAAACTCATAGCTTTTGCTCCTTTCTGAAGGGCTTTATTTACCCTCTGTCCATATGCAAAAAATCTAGGGGAATCGAACCCCTTTTTTTGAAAACTTTATTTAAGATGATTCTAGCCCCCATTTTTCAGATTTTTTTACTAAGGTTGTCATAAATCCTTTTTAGGCGGTTTCTAATAGCTGCTTCACTAACGCCTTCCTCAGCCGCAATAGAAACATTGGTACGCTTTTCATAGAATACTTTTTTGATTAATTCCTTCTGCTGAGGTTTTAAAGTTTCAATAGCTGCTCTTAGCCTGTCTATCTTTTCCGCATGCTCAGTTTCTTCAATGGATTGGATAATGTTTTCCAATGGGTTAGAATCATTATCAGTAAGATAGGCATTACGATCAGCTGCATCATCCTGATTCTTATCATGATAGGCATCAATGTGCATTGGAGTATGATAGTTCTCACGGCGATTATCATCTACTTCTGCATCATCCAAATTATGTAGAGTAGCAATGATAGCATCTGTTACACCATTCTTATTTGGCACGATTTTTATTGTCTCTCCATCAGCTGAGTAATAAATATAATTTGTTCTGTTCTTTTTGCTTGTTTTGTAATTTCTTAACATAAGTGCATCCTTTCCGCCGAACTGCATTGGCAGCAAAGGATACAAAAATAGGTCTGTGCCTCGAAGTACACAGATCCTTTGTCCTGAAAATGAGCGCAACAAGGTAAGGTACTTCTATTGCAACGCATAACAATCCTAAATGGACTGAAACGTAGCAATATGTATCCTTTGCCCTTATTGCAAATCAGGCATTTGATATTTTTTTGTAGACAAGGAATGGTCTAATTCTTTCTAACTACGAAGAACCTTTCCTTCGTCTATCATTATTGTAAGTGAGAATTGGACAGCCTTGGCGGACACCTCATGCCCGTTAATTTCAGGCTCAAAATAACGCTTTTCCCCACAAGAACACCTAAAAGCAACAATAAAAAAAGCCATACACAAACCCCTAAAAGGATTCATGTGTGGCTCATATATTTAATAACTAAAAAACGGACATCCCGTGTCCGCTTTTTCAAAAATATTTTGATTTTTTATAATATCTCTGCGCCATGTTCCTGTAAAAACGTTCTAATCTCATCCATCGATTTTGGATATAGGTGAGTCAATGCAAAATCATACCAGATATGACTATTGTTATTGAAGTTCAATGAAAATGGGGAATTGCGAATTATATGGCTGCTAATTTTAGGTGGTAGATGGAGTCCAAGGCAAATTAAAACTATGGAATTAATAGATCCCTGTTCTTCCCCATTAACGATTCTTCTTATGGTGCGCTCATTGACCATTATTTCCTCTGCTAATTCATTATAAGTTACTTTTCTCCACTTACGCACCATTTTAAGAGAGCTGGTATAGCTATTTGGTAATTCATTATAGACTCGCATTTCTTCCGCTATTGTATCGGCTAGTAATTGGGCCTTCTTTTCTGGAGCCGCATACTCAAAACCATTACAATATTTTATATCAAAATCAATATTTGATGTCTTATCACGATTGAGAAAACATTCAGTATAGTATCTTTCCCTACACCCAGTTTTGACTGATAACTCGAAAACCAAGCAGCACTCTTCCATATGGGTTCGTGCATAGTCAGTAAGTAGGGTCTGTCCAAATATATCCTGTGTTATATATTTTGGGTGGTTTAAAACAAAGTGGGAATCTGCATATATATAACTTCCGTCCCTAACTAAAGCGGCCATTTCCGTATTGGTTATGCTTTGGATGGCAGCATCCTCTGCACCTATAGAAAAAGTCTGATTTCTTTCAAGCGCACCCTTCTTAAATCTATGAGGCTTGACGTAGCGACCATCTATGTAAGTAAAGGTTCCGATTGCTTCCTCATATCCAGCATCAATCATACGAATTTTAGCTGCTAACCTTGACACACAGAAAAATGCTGCCAATGCATCAATAACTGGTTCCATTACATCTATAAGTTTAGATGTTCCAAGTTCAGTTCTAAACTGCTTGATAAATTCAAATGCCTTGGTCTTAAACATAATCAACGGCATTTGAATCCTTGGTGCAAGTGCATTTGCCTGCCACTCCATCCAGTCAGCTGCATCTCTAATGTTATCTTTTATCCCACCTGCTACTTGACACTTAATTTTACTAGCACTGCTGTTATATAATCGCTCCAATTCAAATGCTTTCCTATGTTTGTCCCAATGAACGCACTCGTGCACAATGGTGTTATTGACTGATCCAAGATTACGAAGGAAGTACGCTTTTGGATCTACGAATATAGTACGGGCATCGACATGAGTTTGTACCATTTCATCGCTATCTTCATCGTAAAATTCTGCATCACAGTCATGAAAGTATATCTGTCCAAAAACAGAGAAATCCTTTGTAATCTCTCTCATTTCCACGACAAGACCCATTTTTTCTGCTAACACTTGTGGTTCAACTGCCATTGGGGTTTTTAATGCTTCTGGGGAATGTCTGCGAAGGAAGTCTGCAGCAGCAGACTCTAGTTGTTCTTTATTAATAATAGGCACAAGAGAGTCCGACATAGGTTTTGACTGTTTATTTTTGCCGGTATACTCTGTTACACTGGAGATTGTAAAATCATCCAAATTGCAATCCAGATCTCCAGAACACTTCAGCATAAACCACTGCCTGCAATTTTCGGATTCATCATAGTGATAATCTGACTCCCGGACCTCTAGTTCAGCTTCAACAGCAACATCAAAGTCTATTTTCATATCCGGCAAATCATTAACATATACAAACTTTACTTCTATATCTGACATTTCTATACCACCGATGTTTCGAACTCTATATAACCTTAAGTCTAAGTCATCGCAGTTATCTGCAGTGTAACTTTGTACGGCAGTAAATAATTCATTATAGAATCTATCAGCCACATAATCTTTAAAAGAACGATTACCTGCCAAGACATTCCCTCCTCACCCCATATGAAATTAATATCTTTAATAATTTTCATTGTTTCAAACATTCAAGCATTAGTTTATAGGTAAATTATAGCATATGTTACACCTATCTCAATGTTTATTTTGCATTCATGAATTTTAATTGTTATATCGCTAATTTTGTGATAAACTTTATTTTGTAACTAAAATGAGTAACTAAGGTGAGGTGGCATTATGTCCATAAGTTATAAAAAGCTTTGGAAACTTCTAATTGATAGAGACATGAAAAAAAAGGACTTAAGAGAAGCCGCTGGTATTAGTACTGCTTCAATGGCTAAACTCGGAAAAAACGAGAATGTTAATACTGACATTTTAATAAAAGTATGTAAGGCTCTTAACTGTGATATTTCAGATATTATGGAAATTAAAAAAACTGAGGAAACCCATTAATCACAAAGGAGTGAGCTAATGAAACTGTTGTATTCAGATATCCTGCCCCTTGCTACATTACAGGGTCAAGAAACAATTATTGACTGTTTTAACGAACAAATTGCAAAGTCAGACCGAGTTGAAATTGCGGTTGGATACATCTCCCGTGTAGCCTTGGAAGAACTAGGCCGCCTGGTCGAGGAACTCAATATATCCAGTATATGCCTTACTATTGGTATGTACTTCATCGAAGGAATGCCGGAAGGATCGTACAATGCTGCGCTTGAACTGAATAAAAAATGGAGAGAGGCAGGCATTGGCGAAATTAAGATTGTAAAGGCATTTAAGTACCACGGTAAATTATACTGTTTCTATAAAGATGGACAGCCTTTTTCAGCTATCATTGGTTCTGCAAACTTAGGTGTAATCAAATTAGATGCAAATAACCGCCGACAGTATGAAATCTCTTCAATTACTGATGATGCCGCTGAATGCAGAGAAACTGCAGATTTTATAGAGAGGCTAAAAATGCAGAATTGCTCAGATAATATTGCCAGCATAACGGGAATGCCAATAATTAGGGAAGTTAACACATCACTTAGCGGCATTAATATGGTAACACAAATTCCCCAAACCGGTGTACAGCTTTATGCGCATCATAAAACAGGTATTTCATTTGTGCTGCCGATAAAAGTTCCTGCTTACAAACAGCGACATATGGACGATGGCAAGCATTTCACGAAATCAAATATTAATGTTAGCTATGCCGCACCGAGAAGCAGGAGAAAATCCCGTGATTGGTATGAAACCCAGCTGACCGTGAGCAAAGAGATAACTCGCTCCAAGGGATACCCTGAAAAGAACAAAATTTTCTTTGTTGTTACCGATGACGGCTATTGGTTTAAAGCTCATACTACAAGTGATGGCAATAAACAGTTCAGCGCTGTTGGCGATGAACTTATTCTTGGCCGTTGGATTAAGGGCAGACTTGCAGCTGCAGGACTTGTAACACCTGTAAATGATACCCAAGCTGATACAGACCGTAAGGGCATGATTACAAAAGAAATGCTGCAGGCATATGGCTGCGATAGCCTTGTACTTTCTAAAACTGACCAGAAAGCATTGGACGAAGACGGCTCTGAACTTGATGTATGGGTTTTATCATTTGAAACAACTACTAAAAAATGAGAGGTGCGGCTATGCAATACTTAAAAACATACCTTCAAAAAATTACAGATCGGGGCAATGTAAAATTGGCGGAATCTATTTTAAAAACTGCTGAAGATGTTGGTGAACAGTATATTCGCAATTTTTCATTTACAAATCATGAGATTGGCCTGTTGTTTGGAAATATACAGTCCGGAAAAACTGGTCAGATGTTTGGCATCATGTGCAAAGCCGCTGACTTAGGTTTCCCGGCATTTATCCTGCTCACTACGGACAATGTTGCTTTGCAGCAGCAAACTTTGGAACGTGTCAAAAACGATTTAGATGGTTTCTGTATTTGCGGTGAAAACGACTCAGGATTGTTTATTGAGAATAGCCTTGTAAAGCCAGCGATTGTCATCTTAAAGAAAAATTCACGAATGCTGAGACTGTGGGCGAATGTATTTAACTCCACGGGCTTTATGAAAGGAAATCCTCTTTTTATAGTTGATGACGAGGCAGATGCCGCTTCCTTGAATACACTTGTAAACCGCAATGGTCAGTCATCAATTAATAGGTATTTGGACTCTATAAAGAATGGTGCATCAAGCAGTCTATACCTACAGGTTACCGGTACTCCCCAAGCAATCTTACTACAGACACTTGCTTCCGGATGGCATCCGTATTTTACATATTACTTCCATCCCGGCAATGGTTATTTAGGTGGAGACTTTTTCTTTCCCACAAGCGGCAAACCTGAATGTATTGATTATCTTGAGACAATCAAACGACCAACAAGAAGTGTTGTTATACGACATATAGCTGTTTCTGCCCAAATTTTAGCATCCAACGGCAAAGTGTCAAACTGCCTTATACATCCGAGTGTACGTCAAGCTGTCCACCAGCGTTTTGCTGACAACGTCACAAAAGAAATAAATTGGTGTATTGAACATATCAATAATGAGTTCATCACCGAATTACAAAGCCAATACAATGCTTTAATGCCTGACAAAAGTAGGAAACTTTCTTTCGATATTATATATAAAACTGCTGGGGACTTGATGGAAAACAAGTGTATAAAAGTCCTTATAATGAATGGAAAGACAGATGTTGAAAGCCATGAATATGCGGCAGGCTGTAATTTTATCATTGGAGGAAATACTCTTGGCCGAGGCGTTACTTTTCCCGGTCTGCAGACAATTTACTATACAAGAACAAGCAAAAAACCTCAAGCTGACACTATGTGGCAGCATAGCCGGATGTTCGGTTATGACAGAGACCCCGGCATGATGAAAATATTTATAAATGAACAACTCTATAAATTATTTGCGGATATTAATGCTACTAACAATGCCATAATCGCCCAGGCAGAACAGGGAATTGATAATATTAAAATCTATTATCCATTTGGATTAAATCCAACTAGAAAAAATGTTCTTAATAACAAACGAGTCAACATTCTCTCCGGTGGAACGAACTATTATCCATTTTATCCTGATAATGACTCTATAGAGGATATATCAAAGCTGTTGGAGCCTTTCTCTGATGATGAACCTTATTACCAAGTAAGTTTAAGATTTATTAAGAAAATTTTGACTCATATTATTGCCAGTCCGGATTTTAAATTAGACGCATTTCTTTCGGTCATTGACACATTTCTTTCAGAGCAGCCTGCTGGACAGGGTATTTTGATAGTTAGAAGAGAAAGGAATGTAGCACAAGGCACAGGTGCGTTGTTATCTCCAAATGACTGGACACTTGGCGGCACTTTTCTCAATAAAGTCGTCCTTACCATGTATCAAGTGACTGGTACTAAGGGATGGGGAGGGAAAACTCTCTGGGTTCCGAATATTAAACTTCCTCACGATACAATGTATTATGATGTGTGTGAAGATAATACAGAAGCATAGGAGGACAAGCATAAATGTTTACCAATAATATAGCACAAAAAATTTTATTTGCTCCTCCACTTCAAGGAGCAGATACATTATTAATATTAAGTGGATATGCTACTCCTAATATGGCATCGTGGCTAATAAAGAGTTTTCAGGAGCAAAATATGCACCTTGTCAATATTTCATTGCTTATAGGGATGGTACCTTACGATGGGTTAAGTGTTCCTATACATGAAGGTTTTAAGGAACTCCATGGCAAGGCATATCCAAATGCTGTGGATAGCTTTTCCTGCAGCTATGTTTGCGAAAACCCTCCGGTCCATGCAAATTTGTACATTTGGCTAAAAGGTAAATTGCCAATACAGGCATATACAGGTTCTGCTGATTTTGTGCAGAATGCATTTATTCCATCTCGAAAGGAAATCGTGGAATGCTGTAATCCAGAAGAAGCACATAAATTTTTTGAGGAAATTGAGGCAAATTCCATCTACTGTAACCATGCAGAGGTTGAAGACCATATTGTTCTCCATCCAACACATCAAATTCTAGATGCTGAAAGTAAGCCAATAACCACTTTAGCTGGGGAAGGTATTATTTCTACAACACTATCTCTTCTTACAAATAGAGGTGATGTTGGAGAAAAGTCCGGTTTAAATTGGGGGCAACGTAAGGGCAGAAATAGAAACCAAGCTTATATACACCTTCCTGCTAAAATTGCAAGAAGTGGTTTCTTCCCGCTTGACAAACAGCATTTTACTGTTGTTACAGACGACAGTCACACGCTTCTTTTAAGGGTAGAGCAGCAAAACAACAAGGCAATTACAACACCTCTCAGCAATGCTCAGCTTGGAGAATACTTTCGAAACCGTTTAGGTCTCGGAAATGGTGCATTTGTTACAAAACAAGATTTATTGAACTATGGAAGAACAGATGTTACCTTTTACAAAATCGATGACGAAGAATATTATATGGATTTTTCTCCGCATCCCTCAATATGAAGGAGGTGATAAACTTATTATGTCAGATAATCACTCAAAAGAAGTTCGCAGCATGAACATGTCCCATATTCGAAGTACAAACTCTAAGCCAGAAGAAATTGTCAGAAAATATTTATTTGCCTGCGGATTAAGATATAGAAAAAATGTACGAACTCTTCCCGGATGTCCAGATATTGTTTTGCCAAAATACAAAACCATTATATTCGTAAATGGCTGCTTTTGGCATCATCATGACTGCGGACGTTTTGTCTGGCCGTCAACAAATAAAGAGTATTGGTACAAAAAAATAAACAAAAATGTTGAACGTGATAAAAAGAATTTTCAGCTACTTAAGCATCAGGGTTGGAATGTCCTTGTTATTTGGGAGTGTCAATTAAAAAAATCTGTTGCTGAATCCAATTTATCTTCACTCTACAATGATATTATTGCACAGCAACATTAAAAAACAGCAAAGAATAAGTTTTCATCTTGCTTACTGCTTTGCTGTTTTTATTCATCAATGTTAGGTTCTACTGATTCATAGGGAATCCCTGCAAAACTTTTTAGAATAGATTCAAAGATAATTTTTGCTCCTCTGCACGGAACAGCCATACCAATTTGCTTTCTGACACTTTCCTTGCTTCCAATAAATCTATAGGTATCAGGAAAAGTCTGAAGCCTTGCTCGTTCTCTGTTTGTTAATGCACGTGCTTCATCCCAATGGTATATATGGGTTCCGCCGCCTCCGCTTCCAGTTACCGTATAAGATGGTTTATTGGGGTCAAGCCGTTTGTAAATTTGGCTGATTTTTGCACCCGTTATATTAAGTCTCAGATTTTCAGGTAAATCAGCTGTAAAAGCGTTCTGTCCTGGACGAATGCACTGCAGTCTTCTGATAACAATTTCTGAATGCCTCGTTCTCTCATTGTTATATGCATCTTCAGGAATAGGAGGAACTTCAATTGCTGTTCTGCAAGTATTATCAGCATCTGCATAGGGTTCTGCAGACGGAACTCTGTATTCAACATCAATATCATTTCTAATTCCTACAATAATCAGCCTGTGTCTCGTCTGCGGAACTCCGTACTCTTCAAATTTGTATAAATGCGGTGTTATGGTATAACCTGATTTACGCAGCTCCGTTAGAATTTTTGTAAATGCCCTGCCATCATTTGCGTTCCTAAGTCCTCCTACATTTTCTGCCAGGAACCACTGTGGTCTAAAATGCCTCAGCGCCTTAACGCCATATGAATACAACGGGCCATATACTCCATCCATTCCTTTCTGTTCACCTACAACACTATAATCGTTGCACGGAAATCCGAACGCTAAAGCATCAATGGGAGCAAGCTTTGACATATCAAATTTTCGAATATCTTCATGGTAAACAGTCTCCGGTGCATCTGGGCAAATATTTTTACGATATGTTTCACAAGTATCTGCATCATAATCATTTGCCCATTGATGTGTAATTATAAATTCTGGATTCCCAATATCGGCGTGCATTGCCCCCCAAGCTATTCCACCCGGTCCGCAGAATAATTCACCTAATCTAAATGGCATAATTACAGCCCTCCTTCTGAAATTCCATCGGTGCTTTTTCTTGATATCATAAAATCTATAAGCAGCTGCAAATATTCCATGTCTTTATCGCTCAATTTCTCCAGGCCATGAAGTTGTGTACTCGAATGAATATCATTTTCGGAAATATATCCTGCTGCTAAAAGCAGTTCAAATGGATGGAATTCGAGTGCTTGAGCAATCTTACACAGATTCTCCCAGTTCGGTTTCTTACGAATACCCTTCTCAATTTTCATTATTTCGCTGTCGCTTAATCCACAGGCATTTCCTAATCTTTTCTGAGACAACCCTGCAGCTTCTCGACGACTTTTAATTAATTGACCTACCTCAGGCATATTCTCACCTCTATATTAGAATAGCACATACGCTGCTTATTGTCAATATATTTCTAATTTATGCTGCCTAAAAGCAGCATACAGCAATTATTATAGTTTTTATATATTCCATACACTTAAGTATACTGCTGCCTTTTTATTGAGTTCTATTTTAGCTGGAATATATGTTACCTTTGGTTTTAAACTAATATTTACCATAACAAAACCTCACTATTAAATTTAGACTAATTATCTTTATTATTGCCAGCTAAATGATAAGTAATCTAAAAGAGTGCTTATTTTATCCATAATTTTCTTTGACATCTATCCCGCCTACTCTTGAAAGCCACATCTATTCTGACTTCTCAACCCTTATGACATCTATCCTGCCTACTACACTATACAAATATTATAATTATTAAAACATTTCTCTGCAAAATAAAAATAAGGATTCCAAGATTAGAGATACTTAAAAATAAACTTTATGGTGATATCCTAATCTAGAAAACCCTTTATTTATCAGCGTTTCACACACTTTTATTTATCTATTCGTGACATCAATACTACCGTCTCCACATGACTAGTTTGTGGGAACATATCTACCGGCTGAATTTCAACAACCTTGTATCCTTTTTTATCTAAGATTTTTAAATCTCTAGATAATGTACTTGGATCACATGAAACATAAACCACTCTTTCTGGTTTAACTTCTCCAATTGCCTCTAATAATTTAATGTCACAACCCTTTCTTGGTGGATCTACAACTATTATATCAGCTTTTATTCCTTCATTTATAAGATTTGGAATTACTTCCTCAGATTTACCCACAAAAAATTCTGCATTATCCACATTATTAAGTTTAGCATTTTCTTTAGCGTTAATAATTGCAGGTTCTATTATCTCAACACCGTACACTTTTTTTGCTTTTTTAGATAAAAATAAAGTTATTGTTCCAGTTCCACAATATGCATCAAAAACAGTTTCATTACCTGTTAAACCTGCATATTCTAATGCTTTATTATACAATATCTCAGTTTGAATTGGGTTAACCTGAAAAAATGATAATGGAGATATATTAAATTTAAATTCTCCTATGTAATCTTTAATAGTATCTTCACCATATAATGTTATACATTCTTCACCTAAAATAACATTTGTATTTTTAGAGTTTATACTTAATATTATACTTTTTATTCCTTTTATATTTTCTAATATTATATTTTTAAATTCATCTAATTTAGGAATGTTTGAAGTAGTAGCAACAAGAACAACCATTACTTCTCCTGTTTTAAATCCCCTTCTTATCATTAAATGTTTTAAGACTCCATTAGAATTAAACTCTCCATCTGTAGTCGCTGGTTCAATATTGTTTTTCTTAATCCATTCTTTTGTAAGCTTTGCTACATCATCTGCAACTTTATCTTGAATTAAACAATAATCTAAATCTATTATGTTATGACTTCTTGGAGCATAAAATCCAATTACAACTTCACCATTTACTTTTCCAATTGGAAGTTGAACTTTATTTCTATATCTATACGGATCAGCTTCCATTCCAATAGGATACTTAACTAAATCTTTAGATAATCCACCAATCTTCTCTATACAGTCTTTTACTCTTTCCCATTTAAAATCTAATTGTTTTTTATAAGTCATATGTTGAATTGAACATCCACCACATCTTTTATAATTTGAACATTTAGGTTCTTCTCTATCTTCTGATGAATTAAGTATTTTTTCTATCTTACCATATGCATAATTTTTCTTAACTTTTATAATTTTTGTTTTAACTTTTTCACCTTGTAAGGCTCCTTGAATAAATACAGGATACCCCTCTATTTTAGCTACTCCTTCGCCTTCATATCCTTGTGATAATATATCTAAAATGTATTCTTTATTTTTTTCTATCAACTTAAAATCCACCTTTATTTAATTATAACTTCTATAAATTATATCACATTATAAGTTTTATATAATAGCTTAATTAACAAACCTTTGAGTTTTATATTTCCTTACTAATTATATATTTAATTATTCATCCATAGTAAACAAATATTCATTAGTAGAAAAATCTCTAAGGCTAATATGAATTAGTAGATTTATATATAATCATATATATGCTAGAAAAAACTTTATAAAAAATATTATTTTACAAAAGTTTCACACATAGCCTTAAACTGATCATTTTTATCAACAGAAATAGCTACATTTCTTGATTCACATTTTCCTGAAGAATTAAAAAAACAATTTACTGCCTGACAATTAATTTGAGGATTCATCTTTACTTCATCCATAGAAGAAAATAATTGCATTACTTCTCCAACATAATTAGTATTAGCAAGTGCCTTTACTTGGTTAATGAATTTATTTGACTTATAACTGGAACATTTTGTTTCTAAAGTCGTTGTTGAATCATTTCCTTCAATTAATATATATCCTGCTTGACACATTCCTGCTTCATTATGTACGCAACTCATGGCTGCACAATTTAACATAGTCATAATTATCACTCTTTCTTATATTTTCCTTATGACTTATTTTGCTCCATTATAATAAAACTTATTCTTTGCTCAGTCCACTTTACTTATTCACATATCAACACACTAAAAAATCAGAACAAAATTGCTAAGGCGACTTTAGAGCCGTCAATTTTTTTAGCCATGCACCCTTTCCAAACGCAGTGCAGGAATAATGGTGCGGCATATGATTATTTTTTATTCTTTAGGGGTACTCATCATACCTTTAAAACACTGTATTCTAAAAGTTATCCACAAATTCTTTAATAATATAAATTCCTAAAGAATAAAAAAAGGCACCCCTAAGGGTGCAAATAGAGAATCAGTTGCCAATTAATTCCTTATTATAATTATTGTCTAATACAATAAATAATATACATTCTATCATAACATAATATAATTATTTTGTAAATTATTTGTAAATGATTTTTACATTTAATTATTTAACTAAAATTATTTGTAAAATAATTAATAAAAAGAATAAAAAAGCTCTCGAATAAAATCGAAAGCTTTTTTATTATAAATTTATTATTCGCCTACTACGCTAACTTTTAATAGGTTAGTTGTTCCTGTTTTATCAACTGGAACTCCAGCAGCTAAAACTACTGTATCACCATTTTTAACATAGTTATGTTCTTTTGCTATTTCAACTGATTTTACCATCATTTCGTCAGTTGAAGACATTTTATCAGCAACTATTGGATAAACTCCCCATGAGAATGCTAATTGTTTTGCTACTACTTCATCTGGAGTAACAGCTATGATTGTACAATCTGGTCTAGATTTAGATATTCTCTTAGCAGTAGCTCCTGTTTGAGTTGAAGAAATTATAGCAGTTGCTTCTAATTCATTAGCTGCATTACATGCTGCTCTTGAAATTACTTCTGACATAGAAGATTTGTTGTTAGAGTAAGCAACTTTATGAGCTAATTGTTTTTCAGTTTCTTCAGCAATTTTAGCCATAGTTCTAACAGCTTCTACTGGGTAAGTTCCGTTAGCACTTTCTCCTGATAACATTATAGCATCTGTACCATCTAAGATAGCATTAGCTACGTCTGAAACTTCAGCTCTTGTTGGTCTTGGATTTCTGATCATAGAATCTAACATTTGAGTTGCAGTAACAACTGGCTTTCCAGCTGCATTACATTTTTGGATGATCATTTTTTGAACTGCTGGTACTTGTTCTATTGGAATTTCAACACCAAGATCTCCTCTAGCTACCATTACAGCATCAGAGATTTCTAAGATTGAATCGATGTTATCAACACCTTCTTGGTTTTCAATTTTAGGGCAGATTAAGATGTTCTTTCCACCATTTTCATCAAGAACTTTTCTTATAGCTACTACGTCAGCTGCTTTTCTTACGAATGAAGCTGCTATCATAGTAACTCCCATTTCACAACCAAATATTAAATCTGATTTATCTTTTTCTGTAAGAGCTGGTAATTGAATTGAAACTCCTGGTACATTTACACCTTTATGAGTTCCAACTAATCCAGTATTTTGAACTTCACAGATAACTGCGTTTCCTTTTACTGATTTAACAGTTAATCCTACTAAACCGTCATCTATTAAGATTGTGTTTCCTGGCTTAACATCATTAGCTAATCCTTCATAAGTAACTGCACATTTTGTAGTGTCTCCAACTACTGACATGTCTCCTGCATATACTGTAAATTCTGTACCCTTAACTAATTCAACTTTGTTTGGTTCGAATTTTCCAGTTCTTATTTCTGGTCCTTTTGTATCAAGAATGATAGCTATTTCTTTATCAAGTTTCTTTGATAATTCTTTAACTTTTTCTATTCTTCCTCTATGTTCTTCGTGATCACCATGTGAAAAGTTATGTCTTGAAGCATTCATTCCTGCTAACATTACTTGTTCTAATATTTCTCTGTCTTCACTTGCTGGTCCAATAGTACAAATCATTTTAGTCTTTCTCATGTAAGTACACTCCTCTTTATTCTAATTAGTTTATAAAAATTTATATAAATAAAAATTTATTAGCGTGATAATACTTCTGCTACATTATATAGATCTATATCGAATTTGCTTTCCATAGCTAATGCTTCATCTATATCTTGGTCTATAATTTGATTATCTCTAATTCCTATTACTCTTGAAGTTTCTCCTTGTAGAAGAACATCTACTGCTCTAGCTCCTAATCTTGAAGCTAAAACTCTATCGGAAGCTGATGGTGCTCCACCTCTTTGAATATGACCTAAAATTGTAGCTCTTGCTTCTATTCCTGTTAATTCTTGAACATATTTTGATAGTTCTTCTGCTCCACCAATTCCTTCTGCAAGAATAACTATACTATGAGTTTTTCCATGGTTTTTACCTTCTAATATAGTTCTGCAAAGAGCATCTCTATCGAAGTCACCCATTTCTGGAACTATTATAGCTTCTGCTCCACTTGATATACCAGCATGAAGAGCTAAATCTCCACAATCTCTTCCCATAACTTCAATTATTGAAACTCTTTCATGAGAAGTTGATGTATCTCTTATTTTATTTATTGCATCAACAATAGTATTTAATGCTGTATCAAATCCTATTGTGAAATCAGTATAAGCTAAATCATTATCTATTGTTCCTGGTAATCCTATAGTCTTGATTCCTAGTTTTGATAGTAACTTGGCTCCCATGAAAGATCCATCTCCACCAATAACAACTAAAGCATCTACACCATAAGCATTTAGTATTTTAACTGCTCTTTTTCTTACCTCTTCATCTTTGAACTCTGGGCATCTAGCAGTTCTTAGGATTGTTCCACCTCTTTGAATAATATCAGATACTGATGTTCTATTCATTGCAAATAGCTCACCATTAAGTAATCCACTGTAGCCTCTTTGAACTCCCATAACTTCAAGTCCTTTATCAATGGCTGTTCTTACTACTGCTCTTATAGCGGCATTCATTCCTGGGGCATCTCCACCACTTGTTAAAATAGCTATTTTCTTCATAATATATTCCTCCTTAAAAAACAACTAGGACACCCAAAGTCCTACCTGCGCATAGTTTATGCATATCTTATTAACCACTAACAATTGTACATAAAAATGTAATATTTATCAATCATATTTAGATAAGTTTTGATATTAATATATTTTTATCTAAAAAATCCATAACATATTTAGTGATTTTTTAGACAACATTATATATAATTCTTTATTTATCATGATAATTATTAAATAAAATAGTGTTAACATATTAGATTATATACTAATTTTATATATTTTTAAATAACACTCAACTTATATTATAACCAAGTAAAATTAAAATCATATACTATTATGATTATTTTTTATTTTACACTATTAGATATTATACCCTTAATAACTATAATTCTATCACTTTTACATTTTCATCTCCAACAAATTTTCTTAGTAAATCTAAAGATTCTTCATTCATATCTATCCATCTATCTCTTGGAACTCTAAACTGCTGTCTTTGCTCTGCTGCAAAAATATAAATAGGTGTATCACCTTTATAATTTTTTATTAAGTCCTTTAAATTTAAACTTAATTCTTTTGCTTTAATAGTATTTTGTACTCTTAAATATATTTTAGAAGCATTTATTTTTTCCAAAGGTTCTATACTTTCACATATTAATTTAGGCAACTCATCTGTTTTTAGACTTATTCTACCTTTAATTATTACTAGATCGTCCTCATTGCATAGTTCTCTAACTCTATCTAATACTTTTGGAAAAACTATAACCTCTATGGTTCCAGTTAAATCTTCTAATTGTAAAAATGCCATAATTGTGTTATTTCTTGTAACTTTTTTATTCACTTGTGTTAATATTCCACCAAGAATCACTCTATCATTATCATTAATTCCAGATTCATTATTAATAATAACATCATCTAGCATTGGAATTTCTAAAGTATCATCTAATAACTCATGATGTGAAAATATTTTTCCTATTTCATTTGAAGTTTGAAATTTTAAACTTTGTGCATAATCATCTAATGGATGACCTGATATATATAATCCCGTCATCTCTTTTTCCATTGTTAATAATGAACGTTTATCAAATTCATTTATATTTGGATATTCTATTTCTGGTACATAAATATCATCTGATGCAAACAAACTTATTTGTCCATCTATATTTCTTTTTCTATCACTTGAAATACTATCAACCATTTTTTCATATACAGCCAATAATTTTGATCTATATATCTTAAAGCTATCAAATGTTCCTGATTTTATTAAACTTTCAATAGTTCTTTTGTTTATAGCAGATAAATCTATCTTACTAATGAAATCAAATAATGAATCAAATTTACCTTTATTCTCTCTTGTTTTCACAACACTATTTATTAAATTCATACCAACATTTTTTATAGCTGCCAAACCGAATCTGATAGTTTCTCCTTTAACAGTAAATTTAGCAAAACTTTCATTTATATCTGGTGGAAGTACTTGTATACCCAATTCTTCAGCTTTCGAAATATAATATACTACTTTTTCACTACTTCCCATAAATGAATTTAACATGGCTGCTATCATTTCTACAGGATAATATTTCATTAAATATGCAGTTTGATATCCAACTACTGCATATGCTGCTGCATGGGATTTATTAAATGCATACGAAGCAAAATCCATCATATTATCAAAGATCTTATTTGCTGCTTCTTCACTAATTCCATTTCTAATACATCCTGGAACTACCACTTCATCATTTTCTATAATTCCATGAATGAAATTCTTTCTTTCTTCTTCCATGACTTTATGTTTCTTCTTTGACATGGCTCTTCTAACCATATCACTTCGTCCCATAGAATATCCTGCTAGCTTTCTAACTATCTCCATAACTTGCTCTTGATATACCATTACTCCATACGTTACATCTAGTATTTCTTCTAGTTCTGGTGCATCATATTTGACTTTCTCAGGATTTCTCTTACATTCTATATATCTTGGTATTTCAGCCATTGGACCTGGTCTATATAATGAAATTCCGGCAATTATATCTTCTAAAGAATCAGGCTTTAATTCTTTCATGAATGATACCATTCCAGGAGATTCTAATTGGAATACTCCCGCAGTCTTCCCTTCCCCTATCATCTTATAAACTTCTTTATCGTCAAAATCGATTTTATCTAAATCTATATCTATATTTCTATTTTCTTTTATAATTTTAAGTGCCTCATTCATTACAGTTAATGTTCTAAGACCTAAGAAATCCATTTTCAATAATCCTAGTTCTTCTAATGTAGTCATTCCAAATTGAGTTACTATCATTTCATCATTTTTTTGTAAAGGTACGTATTGAACCAATGGCGTTGATGCAATAACTACACCAGCTGCATGAGTTGATGAATGTCTTGGAAGTCCTTCTAAGTCCTTTGACATATCTATTAATGACTTAACTCTTTCGTCTTTATCATATATCTCTTTAAGTTCAGGATTAAAATCAAGTGCCTTTTCTATAGTTATACCAAGCATTGTAGGTATCATTTTACATATCTTATCAACTTCACTATAGCTATAATTCATAGCTCTACCTACATCCCTAATACATGCTCTAGCTGCCATTGTTCCAAAGGTTATAATTTGAGATACATTATCTTCTCCATACTTTTCTACTACATAATCTATTACTTCCTGTCTTCTCTCATAGCAAAAATCGCTATCAATATCGGGCATAGATACTCTTTCGGGATTTAAGAATCTTTCAAATATTAGACTATACTTTATTGGATCTATCTTCGTTATTCCTAATGTATATGCAATTATTGAGCCCGCGGCGCTACCACGCCCAGGTCCTGTTGGTATTCCATTATCATTAGCAAATTTAATAAAATCCCAAACAATTAGGAAATAATCAATATATCCCATTTGTTTTATTATCTGAAGCTCATATTCAAGCCTATCTATAAGATCTTTTGCAGAATCATTTTTAGATTTTAAGTCATCTAATTTAGCATAATCTAGATCCTTCCCCCTAAACTCTTTAAATTCCTCATATCTCTCTATTAATCCCATATAACAAGTATTCTTCAAATAATTATACGGTTCTTCACCTTCTGGTAATGGAAATTTAGGTAACTTAGATTCATGGAATTTATATTCATAATTACACTGCTTAGAAATTTTCACAGTATTCTCTAATGCTTCAGGTATGTAAGAAAACATTTCCCACATTTCTTCAGGAGATTTTAAATAGAACTGGTCTGAAGGATATCTTCTTCTATTAACATCATCCACAGTTTTTCCTGTTTGAATACACATTAATATGTCATGTGATTTATAACCATCTTTTTTTATGTAATGAACATCATTAGTTGCTACTAATGGTATTCCTAATTCTTTAGATAACTTTATATTTTCTTCATTTACTTTTCTTTGTTCATCCATGCCATGATTTTGAATTTCTAAATAGAAATCCTCTTTAAATATTTCTTTATATAAAAGTGCTGTTTCTTTAGCCTTTTCATAGTTACCTTTCAACTCATAAGATTGCACTTCTCCGCCTAAACAAGCGCTAAGAGCTATTAGCCCTTCACTATGTGCCTTTAAATACTCGTGATCCACTCTAGGCTTATAATAGAACCCTTCTATTGATGCTGTAGATACTATCTTCATTAAATTTCTATAGCCAATCTCATTTTTTACTAACAAAACCAAATGATATGTTGAATTATCTTTATCAGGTTGCTTTATTTTCATAGATTTTCCTGCAACATATACTTCACATCCAAGTATTGGTTTAATCCCATATTCAATGGCTGCTTTATAAAAATCTACAAGTCCATATAAAACTCCATGATCAGTTATAGCTATACTATTCATTCCAAGTTCTTTTGTTTTTGCCATGATTTCTTTTATTTTTCCCGATCCATCTAATAAACTATATCCAGTGTGAAGATGAAGATGAACAAAGTCTTTTCTTTCCTTATCAGCTATCCCTATTTCTTTCTCATTTTTAGTTGACACCATCTCAGTAATGTACCTCCCTTCCATAAAAATTAAATATATCTAATTATTTTTACTATTATCCTTATATTTTAATATCACATGCTCTTTACTTTCCTCTAAAAATATTTCTAAGTAAGCTAATTTTTGAAAGCAAAAATCTTCAATTTGCTTTTCACTAGACTCTCTCTGATAATAATCATGAGTGTATCTATTTCTTAACTTCACTGCCATAGATAAACAGTTCTTTAGATTTTTATCAAAAAAACCCTCATTAAAAGCTTGTTCTATTAATTTTAATGAAGTTGTAGTACTATTCACTCTTCCATCGTTAATGATTATATAACTTTCGCATATATCAATAATATATTCACAGAAATCTTGAAAAAATGCAAACATAGCTCTTCTAATTATTTTACTATTAGTGTTTTTATATTGATTAATAGATTCCTTTAAATCACTTAAGTTATTATAAGCAGCCTTATATTTTTCTAAAAACTTTTCTTTTTTATACTTATAGTAAGGACTCATCTATCACACCTCCAAAATAACTATACTGTTCATCTATCTTTAAAATCTTCTCCAATCGTTCATTATTTCTAACAAATTTTAAAACATAGTGTTGAAAATCATACCATGCTTCTTCATCAACTATATATTTATTATTACTATCTACTGCAATCCTTGCATACTTGCTTTCGAATTCCTTAAATAATATAAATGTAAGATGAATTTTATCATAATTATAGTATTCCATTGCTAATTCTACAAGTTCCTCTTCAATATCTAATGTATCAAGAAAACTAATGTTTGATTTTACAATCACAGCTAAGTCAATATCACTTCTATCCCTTATCCAATATTCAGTTCCGTAACTACCAAATTGAGCTATACACACAATACTATTAAATTCTCTAAGCTTATTTAAAAATTCAACTTTTTCCAAAAAGTAATCACCACCTATATATAATTATAGACTAACAATATTAATTCTTAAACCAAAACACTAACTTTAGTAAAATTCTTTTATAATACAATATGCGTAAAATAAGTGTATTGTATAATTAATTTAAGAGGTGTTAAATATGCGTAAATTAATTCCTATTAGTATTATAGCCATACTACTAATTTCATATATCAATTATAACAATATTGATAGATTTCCTAACGAAATTCCTACCGTAAAATTAATTATAAATGAAAAAAACTACAATACTAAGATGGAGAAAGCTACGTTAGATACAAAGCATCTAACGTAGCTTTTATTAAATTCATTCTAAAAATCTAATGACTTACTACATTCTACATAAGGTCCAACAACCTTTTTAACTTTTTCCACATGATATTCATTAATATCATAAGCTAAACAGTCTTCCTTAGAGTCAAATCTAGTTATAATTCCAATATCAAAGCTTCTTTCACTTCTTATAACATCAACACCAACTTCTAATTCCTTAAGTTCTTCAATATTTCCGTTCATACTTAATAAAGCTTCTTCAACAAACTTTATATTTTCCTTAGTTGGGTCCTTTAATTTAAAAAATACTATATGTGTAAACATAAATTCACCATCCCTTTTAGTATATATTTTTATATTTAGCTATATTTTAAGTGAATTTGATATTTTAGCATAATGGCGTAGTGGCATTGGAATTTGCTTTTTAGAACTCTTAATAGATATTTGTTGAATTAATTGCTTGTCACAATTTTACATTGGGAGCATGCATTAATTGGACTAGTATCTATTTTAGAGTTCTTAAAGTAAATTCCTCAGTCCACGAGCTTTATACTAAAATATCAGCACCCCTTTAAAACATAGCATTTCTTTTAGTTTCCGGTTCTTAATTCTTCTGCTATTTTCTCAATTTTTCTTAGTCTATGATTTATTCCAGACTTCCCAACTTTTGGATCAAGCATTTGTCCTAATTCCTTTAATGACTCATCTGGATAATTTAATCTTAATTCTGCTACTTCTCTAAGATTTTGTGGTAATCTTTGTAATCCTATTTTATTTTGAATTAATCTAATACTTTCAACTTGTCTAACTGCAGCGTTAACTGTTTTAGATAAATTAGCAGTTTCACAATTAACGAGTCTATTGACATTATTTCTCATTTCCTTCATTATACGTATATTTTCAAGTTCTAATAGAGATGCATGAGCACCAATTATATTAAGTAAGTCTACAATTTGTTCTCCTTCTTTAATATAAATTATATGACTACTTTTTCTTTGGATAACTTTAGAATTCAATCCAAAAGTATTTATAATATCCTTTAAATCTATAGCATATTCTTCACTATGAGTAACAAATTCTAAGTGATATGTTCTTTCTGGATTACTTATACTTCCACCACCAATAAAAGCACCTCTTATATAGGCTCTTCTGTTCTCTTCTGTTTCAATCATACTCTTATTAATTCGGTAATTTAAGTTCATTATGCCATCAATATCTTGTAGTATTCCAGTCTCGTATAATAGCTCTCTAACACCCATATCTTCTGAAATAACAACCATATAAATATTATTCTTTTTTAGAGAATTACTTTTTTTAACCATAAGCTTTGAGTGTATATTAAAATGTTCTTTTAAGAGAGTAAATATTAGTCTTGCACTTGCTGGATTTTCTGTGGTCATTTTGAAGCTTAAACCACTTCCACTAAAAGCTATGGTTCCACTCACTTTCATTATTGCAGATATTTCTGCTAATGCATCTTCTTTACACATATCCACATATCTACATATTTCGCCTTTAACTTTAGATGAAAATGACATCCTATTTCCCCTTATCTATAATTTTTTTAGAATTGATTTAGTTTTCTCTTCTTTTACTCTTTCTTTAATACGCTGAGATAAATACATATATTCTATTATCTTTTTCTTATCATATAGCAATTTCTTTTCCATAATAGTATCAACTAAAACTTGAGCTAATTTATCAGCATCATGCTTTATAAATCCCTTACTTATTTTAACTAAATTGTCACCAATTATTTTTATTCCTAAGTTATCTACAGCTTCACTATCTAGTTTAACTAATTCAGCATCTTCTAATTTATACTTTTCTTTTAATTCATTTTCCACTTCACCAACATTAGCAATAACATAATTCACTATATCTTTACCACCATATTTTTGTAACACCTTTAAGTGATCTGATACTTTAAACTTTGTAGTTTCACCTGGCTGTGTCATTATATTAGATATATAAAACTTTAATGCCTCGCTTTTTCTTACTTCTTTTGCTATATCTTTTACTAATAAATTAGGTATTATACTTGTATAAAGGCTTCCTGGTCCCATAACGATGGCATCAGCTTCTCTTATAGCTTCTATAGCTTCTTTTAATGGCTTTGCATTTTCAGGTATAATTCTAAAATTTCTTATTTTTGAATTTTGTTTTATAGCTTCTTCCGGTATTTGAGATTCTCCCCTAATCACTTTTCCATTTTTAAGGGTTGCTTCAAGTTCCATATTATCTAAAGTTACTGGAACAACTTTTCCTGTAACTGCTAATACAGAACTCATTTTTTGTACCGCTTCTTCAAAATTATCAGAAATTCCATCCATTGCTGCTAAAAATAAATTACCAAAGCTTTGGTTTTTCAGTTTTCCTTCTTTAAATCTATATTGAAGTAAATTCTCCATTATAGGCTCTGTATCTGCTAAAGCTAATATACAGTTTCTTATATCTCCTGGTGGAAGCATTCCTAAGTCTTCTCTTAAATCTCCGGATCCACCACCATCATCAGCAACTGTTACTATTGCAGTTATATTAGATGTATAGTACTTAAGTCCCCTAAGCATAGTAGAAAGGCCTGTTCCGCCTCCTATAACTACTATCTTAGGTCCCTTTATTAATAATCTCTTTTCCTCTATAAAACTTTCTATCTTTTTACTGTCAAAAGATACTTTTATATATCCTCTATTTACTAATGCTATTATTGATTTCATACTTTCAGTTACCGAAATATACAAAACAAAAATTCCTGTAATATTTAAAAATACATAAAATATTTTATAATATAAATCATATACTCTATGAGTTACTAATTCTGTAAATCCAAATGCAATTAATAATATCCCAAATATACCAAAGAAGAGCCACCTCTTAACTTTGATTCCCGGTTTAATTAATTCCTTTATCCTCATAGTTTCTTTTCTCCTCTATGAAGATCTTCACCAACATCTCTATGCTCTATCTTTGCTTTGTAATTTCCTTTATTTAATCTTTCATGAATCTCATTAGCAATTGCTACAGAACGATGTCTTCCCCCTGTGCATCCTATAGAGATTATAAGTTGTCTTTTTCCTTCTTTTATATAATTAGGTACTAAATATTCAAGCATATCTTGTAACTTTTCTATAAAAGTAATAGTTTCTTCCTGCTTTAATACATAGTCCTTTACTGATTTATCATTGCCTGAATATTGTTTAAGTTCAGGTATATAAAATGGATTTGGTATAAACCTTACATCAAATACTAAATCTGAATCCACTGGTATACCATATTTGAATCCAAAGCTTAATACAGTAATTGATAATTGCTTTTCTGATTCAATATTATCCCCATAATGTTCATTCATCTTTTCTCTTAAATCTCTTATAGCATATTTTGATGTATCAATTATTATATCTGCTCTGTCTTTAATTTCTCTTAATTTGCTTCTTTCTTGAATTATTCCATTTAAAACTCTACCATCTGGTGATAATGGATGACTTCTTCTTGATTCTTTAAACCTCTTTATAAGAACTTCATCTGAGGCATCTAAAAATAATATTTCATATTTAAATTCATTTTCCTTTAAGTAATTTAAAGTTTCAAATAAATCATCAAAGAAGACTCCTCCTCTTATATCAATTACTAATGCAACTTTATCAATTTTCCCATCGCTTTGAGAACATAACTCTGCAAATTTATTTATTAATTTAGGTGGCAAATTATCAACACAAAAATATCCTAAGTCTTCTAAACTTCTAGTTGCTTGTGTTTTACCTGCACCTGATAATCCTGTAACTATCACAAATCTCATCTAATAAGACCTCCTTATCTATAAACGATAACTTATTTAATAACTATCATCTTAAAATTATAACATATTATAGAGTATACATTGTAATAAAAAAAGTTCTATGACTATTTTTAATTAAATGTTTTATCAATATTATAAGAACAAAGTAGTTGTATCACGCCTTTTAGTTTAAAATAAAAAGATTAGAATTGAAAACTTGGGTTTAAAATCCTAAAAATTTTCTACTAAATATCTACTTTAAAAATTCCAATATAGAGTTTTTTTAGGCTCTGTTTTAAATGCATGTTGATATATGCAATAGGTAAAGTGGCATATATCAACACTCTGCTAAAACATAGCCTTTTTTAAAAATAAAGAACTCAAAAGCATTAACGCTTTTGAGTTCTTTATTTTTTTAAATATTATATGATTAATCTTCACCTATTATTCTAACTTCTGGATATAAATCTACATCAAATTGTTTCTTTACTTCTTTTTGAACATATTCTATTAAATCTAGAATATCCTTAGCTGTAGCATTCCCTTTGTTTATTATAAAACCACAATGTTTGCCTGATACAGCAGCTCCACCTAAAGTAAAACCTTTTAATCCTGCATCTTGAATTAACTTACCAGCAAAATGACCTTCAGGTCTTTTAAATGTGCTACCTGCAGATGGGAATTCTAAAGGTTGCTTTTCTTCTCTTTTGTTTGTTAATTCAGATACTCGTCCTTCAATCTTGTCTTTTTCTCCAGATTCAAAGCAGAAAGTCGCACTTATTACTATATAATTTTTTTTCATTATTATTGATGTTCTATAGCCTAATTTTAATTCCTCTTTTGACAGAGTTATTATATTTCCCTCTTCATCCATAACTTCTGCTTCTTTAATTACAAAAGAAACCTCTCCATCGTAAGCACCTGCATTCATAAACACAGCTCCACCTACACTACCTGGGATTCCACATGCAAATTCAAATCCAGTTAATGATGCTTTCAAAGCTTCAGCTGATACATCTTTTAATAACGCACCACTTTCTGCTTTTATTATATTTCCATCTCTAACTATATTATTAAATTCAGATAACTTTATAACAACTCCTCTTATTCCAGAATCTTTAACTAAAACATTAGATCCATTTCCTAGAACATAAAAAGGTATCTTATTTTCTTTACATATCTTTATTGTTTCTACTATTTGTTCTTTAGTATTTGGAGTTAAAAGTATATCTACTGGTCCCCCAACTCTAAAATTTATATGCTCACTCATTTTTGCATTTTCTTGCATTTGTGTATCTCTGTATAAATTGCTAAATAAAACTCTATAGTTTTTATTTTGATTCATGATAAAACTCCTCAAATACTTATATTGATTTTTTAAGTAAATATTATTATTTCCGTATTATTATAGCATAAATTATGAATTATGTTCATGTTTTTTAAAATAAGATATAATACTATCTGCAGCCTTATTATCTATTGATTCTGTAGATAATAATTCTTCTAATTTAGCATTTTTTATATTCTCAACACTTCCAAATTTCATAAGTAACGCTCTTCTTCTTTTTGCACCAATATTAGGTATATCTTCTAATATTGAATGTAGTGTTCTCTTATCTCTCAAACTTCTATGATATGTTATTGCGAATCTATGAACTTCATCTTGTACTCTTCTTATAAATTGCATAAGATTTGAGCTTCTATTTATAATAATCTCTTCGTTATTATAAATAATCCCTCTAGTTGAATGATGATCATCTTTAACTAATCCGCATACAGGTATCTTTATATCCAACTTATTTAATACCTCTTTAGCTACATTAACTTGACCTTTTCCACCATCCATCATAATTAGATCTGGAAAATTAGAGAACTTTCCATTTGAAAACTTAAGATTTCTCTCTTGTATTTCTTTTACTTCTTTTAATCCATGAGTAAATCTTCTTTCTAAAATTTCTCTCATGCTATCATATTCATTACCATTTTTAACATATTTTATACTAAACCTTCTATAATCACTATTCTTGGCTTTTCCATTTTCAAAGACTATCATAGAACCAACTGAATCTACGCCTTGTATATTAGATATATCAAAAGACTCTATTCTATTTGGTATATCATCTAAATTCAAAAGTTCCTTCAGTTCTTCTAAACACCCTCTATTTATTTCCTTGTCCATTAATAACTTTTCTTTAAATTGTTCTAAAGTAAGCTTTGCATTATTTTTTACTAATTCTAACATTTCTTTTTTACTTCCCTTTTTAGGCACTTTAACATTAACTTTAGAACCTCTTTTTATTTTTAAAAATTCTTCTAAAATTTCAGTATCTTGTTCTTTAGGGATATAAATATGTTTAGGTACTTTAGGCGTTCCCCCATAAAAAGAAATCATAAACTGAGATAGAATACTACTTTCCTCTTGATATGTACTATTTTCCAATATAAAATGTTCTCTGCCAGTAACTTTTCCACCTCTAAGAAAGAATACTTGAACACAACAATCTTTTTCATCTTTATACAAATTAATAAAATCTTCGTCTCCTTCTTGAGATTTAAAGATCTTTTGTTTTTCTACTATATTATCTATAGCTATTATTTTATCCCTCAATGAAGCTGCCTTTTCAAATTCCAAATTTTGTGAAGCATTCTCCATATCTTTTTGAAGTTTATTCACTAAATCTTTATTCTTTCCACTTAAAAGTTCCATTACTTCACTTATCATATTTCTATATTCTTCTTTAGATATGTATCCTGCACAAGGTGCATTGCATTTTTTTATATGATAATTTAAACATGGTCTAGTTGGATTACCACCTTCTGTTATAGCTTTCTTACATGTTCTTATTGGAAATATTTTTTTTATTAAGTTCATAGTTTCATAAACAGAAGCTATATTAGTGTATGGTCCAAAATATTTATTACCATCTTTTGCATATTTTCTAGTAATAAAAATTTTAGGAAATTCTTCGTTTATAGTAACTTTTATAAACGGGTAAAACTTATCATCCTTTAAAAGTATGTTATATCTTGGACTATATTTTTTTATTAGATTACATTCTAATATTAATGCTTCCATTTCTGAGTCAGTGATTATATATTCAAATTCTGCAATATTCTTTACCATAGCTTTTACTTTTTCAGAATGATTTTTTGAATTTTGAAAGTATTGTCTTACTCTATTTTTAAGTATTTTTGCTTTTCCAACATAAATAACTTCACCAAGAGAATTCTTCATTAAATATACCCCAGGCTTATCTGGTAAAATTTTAAGTTGATTTTTAAAGTCAAATATTATCATCACCTCCGCAAATTATATTTTTCTGTATTCTAATAATGTTGATATTATAATATACTATCGATATTACAATATCAACATTTAGTTAACGCTATGTCTAGATAGTGTTACATTATACACACCATCTAGACATAGCGTTAGTTAAATATATTTAATTTTAGCTTTGTTTTAAATATGTGTTAATTATGTAATAGATAAAATTGGACTATACTTATTCATATATAAACATAAATTTAAAACAGAACTTATTCTTTTATTTTTGATTTGATAATGCAGATTGTATAACTTCACCTGCAACTTGGGCTGCGACTCCTGATCCATATCCACCATTTTCAACAATAACAGCTATTGCAACTTTAGGATTATTCTCTGGTGCAAAACCTATGAACCATGAATGAGGTTTAGCATCTTGGCCATTTGGTAATTGATAATCTGCTGTTCCTGTTTTACCACAAGTTTCTGTACCTCTAAATATACTCCAACTACTATTTAATTTAGAATCAACTAAATTTTTCATATAATCTGTTATTATAGCAGCTTCATTTGCATCCATAACTTGTTTTAATTTTTCAGGATTTACTGTTTTTACTGTATTTCCATCCTTATCAATAACTTTATTAACTAATTTAGGTTTCATCATAGCTCCATCATTAGCTATTGTGCTAGATACTAAAGCCATTTGCATAGGCGTAGATAATATACTACTTTGACCTATTCCTGTTTGTGCTATACTTCCAACTTCATAACTTTTTAGTGTTGGAAATTGACTTTTTTGTATTGTAAATCCATCAGCTTCTATAGAATTATTAAATCCAAATTTTTCTGCTGTAGATTTCAATTTATCATTGCCTAATTCCATTGCTAAACCACCAAAGACAACGTTACTTGACACTCTAAATGCATTTTTTAAATCCAAGCTTCCATAAGCTGCTCCACCTGCATTGCTTAATGAATGACTATCATTGAATACAAGCTTACCATCATCTTGGAATTGTCTATTAGTTATTCCTGCTATATTTTCTAAAGCACTTGTAAGAGTCACTGTTTTAAATGTTGAGCCTGGTGGATATAATCCCCCAGTCGCTCTATTTATAAGTGGACTATCATCCGCACTTCCTTCATTAGCTGCTTTCATTGCTGCCTCTAAATTATTGGGATCATATGTTGGCTTTGATACCATTGCAAGAACTTCCCCTGTTTTAGGGTCTAATGCAACTACTGCACCTTTATTCTTTCCAAGAGCATCATAAGCTACCTTTTGAATATTGGTATTTAAAGTAGTTATTATACTATTACCTATTTTATTTTCTTCTTTTTTTCTCTGCTTAAAAGCATCCTTTAAATTATCCATTGAAAAATCTTTAGTTAAGTTTAAAAATGTATTACCAATAGAGCTATACTCTGATAATTCTTTATCATATGCTGCTTCTAGGCCTGTAGCTCTATATATTGGATCTACGTATCCTAAAGCATGAGTATATAAATCACCATATATATATTCTCTTTTCTGAGTAAGAGCATTATTCTTTTCACTTTTAGTTAAAGCATTGTCATTTCTATCATATATAGTTCCTCTAAGTACTTCATTTCTTCTTGCACTTAATCTTTTATTTCCTTGTTGCTCTGCTATTTTCGGAGCATTAAAAACTTGAAAATATGCTATATAAGAAATAAGAGCTACGAAACAAAATAGAAAAACTATCATCACTTTTTTTACACTATCTGAAATATCCTTCATAGTTAGTCCTCCTCTGATATTTTTTGCAGTATTGAAAGCGCAAAAAACATGGTTATAACTGAGGAACCACCATAACTAACAAGGGGTAAGGTTATACCTGTTAATGGTATTACCGCAAAAACCCCACCTATGATAACTAATACTTGACAAGCTATCATGGCACTAAAACCAACTGCAGTTAATTGAGAAAATCTATCTTTTATAAAAACAGCACTTCTCATTCCTCTATAGAACATTAAGAAATATATAATCATAACTCCAAGACCTATTATTATTCCAAGTTCTTCACAAATTACTGCAAATATAAAATCCGAAGTATTAACTGGAACAAATCCTGGATATCCTTGACCAAGACCACTGCCAAATAATCCTCCTGATGCTATAGCATACATTCCTTCAACTATCTGATATCCTTGACCAGTTGTATCACTCCAAGGATCTCTCCAAATTTCTACTCTTTGTCTCACATGACCAAATAACTTATAAGCAATAAAAGCACCTACTAAAAATAGAATTAAACTTATTATTACATATTTCTTTTTTCCTGTTCCAACATAAAGCATTGTAATTGCTATTCCAAAGAATATTAAAGCTGATCCTAAATCTTTTTGAAGAACCATACACCCTAATGAAAACATAACTACCAAAGCCGGTTCCCAAAGTTGTTTAAAATCCTCTTTTATATTATTTTTATCTTCATAGTTTTGAAGTGCTGCAGCAAGATACAGTACAAATGCTACCTTTCCAAATTCCGACGGTTGAAAGCCCATTCCTCCAATAAATACCCAGTTAGTAGCTCCATATATTTTCGAACCAAACATTAATGCTAATGGCATTAACATTAATGTTATAATTAAGAATACATTTTTATATTTTACAAACTCCCGTATATCAGGTATTGAAAGTACTATAAACATATATATTACAATCCCTGCTATAACCCATATTAATTGTTTTATAGCCACTGTAACATCTAATCTATATAATACAGCTATACCTATAACTGACAATATACATGAAAATATAAATAAAAATTTATCTCCATTAGGATAAAACTTATTCATTAAAATCTTAGCTACTGTTATTAACACACATATTATTGCACCCATATATATGGCACCCTTATCTATAGGATCTTTTAAAATTGCTAAATTCACAAAAAGAGCCATGCACAATATATAAGTTAATATCATTAACTTAGTATCACCTTTTCGTCTCACTATCTCACCTCATCCGCTAAATCTCTAGCTTAGAACTTTAAATGTAGAAGTACCTATTCTTATTTCATCTTTGTTAGATAACTTTTGTTTACCTTTTATTTTATTTCCGTTAACATAAGTCCCATTTGTACTATTTAAATCTTCAATAAACAATCCAGTATTTCTTACAAATACTCTCGCATGATTACCTGAAACGTGCTGATCCGAAAGGGAAATAGAATTTTCTTCTTTTCTTCCAACAGTTAAATCGTTTCTTATTGGAATTACCGAACCTTCTTTTAAATCAGTAGACTCGCCCGGTTTTAATACCTCTAAACCAAAATTACCTCTAGAATTAGTCGGTCTTCTTCTTCTTCCTCCACCTTTTATATCTTTATACATTATTTTTAATGCATAATAAATTATAAAATATAAAACCACAATGAAAATTGCTGCAAATATTCCTGCGGATATTTTTGAAAAATCCATAACTTCACCTCAATACATATTTACTACATCATAATAATGATTATACAACAAAAAGAGTAATTATGACATTATAAACATATCATTTTGTTTTTATCAGTAAAACGTACTATTTTATAATATTCCTATGTTTTCTATAATTATCAATTTATTTTCACATTATATTTAATATCATATTTATATTGTAAAATTTATCGTATACAAATGTCTATATTATAAAAGCTCGTAGATGATATCTTAATAAAAAATTAATAACTCAAAACCAAATTACAATAATTTCTTTAAATACTTACCAGTATATGATTTATCACATTTACTTATTTGTTCTGGAGTTCCTGTTTTTACAATAGTTCCTCCTTTATCTCCACCCTCTGGACCTAAATCTATTAGATAATCAGCACATTTTATCATATCTATATTATGTTCAATAACAACAACTGTATTACCCGCATCAACTAATCTTTGTAATATTTCTATAAGTCTGTTAACATCATCTATATGTAAACCAGTTGTTGGTTCATCTAGAATATATAATGTTTTTCCTGTGCTTCTTTTTGAAAGTTCTGATGCAAGTTTAATTCTTTGCGCTTCTCCACCTGATAATTGAGTAGATGGTTGACCTAATCTAATATATCCTAATCCAACATCATTTAATGTTTTTAATTTATTTTTTATTCTTGGTATATTTTCAAAGAACTCTAATGCTTCTTCTACAGTCATATTTAAAACGTCATCTATATTTTTACCTTTGTATTTTACCTCTAAAGTTTCTCTATTATATCTTTTTCCTTTACATACTTCACAAGGTACATAAACATCTGATAAAAATTGCATTTCAATTTTTATTATTCCATCACCAGAACAAGCTTCACATCTTCCACCTTTAACATTAAAACTAAATCTTCCTTGCTTATAACCTCTCATTTTAGCTTCATTAGTTTGAGAAAATAATTCTCTTATTACATCAAAAGTTCCTGTATAAGTTGCAGGATTTGATCTTGGAGTTCTCCCTATTGGGCTTTGATCTATATCTATGATTTTATCTATATTTTCATAACCTAATATCTCTTTGTGGTTTCCTATTGGATTTTTGCTTTTATTTATTAATCTGTTTAATCCTTTATATAAGATTTCATTAACAAATGTACTTTTTCCTGACCCTGAAACTCCAGTTACTATTGTTAAAGTTTCTAAAGGAATTGATGCAGTTATATTCTTTAAATTATTTTCCTTTGCACCTATTACCTTTATTTCTTTTCCATTTCCTTTTCTTCTTTCCTTAGGAATTTCAACATACTTTTCACCTCTTAAATATTGACCTGTTATTGATTCTTTACATGATTTAATTTCATCTACAGTTCCTACTGCAACGACTTCTCCACCATGTTCTCCTGCTCTTGGTCCAATATCAACAATACAATCAGCTTCCATTATTGTATCTTCATCATGTTCAACTACAATAACTGTATTTCCTACATCTCTTAAATTTTTCAAGGTACTTATAAGTCTATCATTGTCTCTTTGATGCAAACCGATACTTGGTTCATCTAATATATATAAAACGCCCATAAGTGATGATCCAATTTGTGTTGCTAATCTTATTCTTTGAGATTCTCCGCCTGATAAAGTACCAGCTTTTCTTGATAAATTTAAATAATCTAATCCTACATCAAGTAAAAACTGAAGTCTATTTCTAATTTCTTTTACGACTTGTTCACTTATTATCTTATTTTTAGGTGAAAATTCTAAACTATTTAAAAATTCCAACTCTTCATTTATTGGCATTGTAGTAAATTCATATATATTTTTTTCACCTACCTTAACAGATAAGGCTTCTTTCTTCAACCTTGCTCCCTTACATTTAGGACAATAACTATCACTCATGTATTGTTCTATTTCATTCTTTATGTAATCTGAGTTAGTCTCTCTATATCTTCTTTTTAAAGAATTTATCTCTCCATCATAAGAATAATTATAAGTAGCTTTTACACCTTCTTTTACATAATCAACTTTGATTCTCTTTCCATCTGTACCATACAATAATAAATTCAATTCTTCTTTACTTAAATCTTTTATTGGTACATTAAGTCGTAAATCATATTCTCTTTCTAATGCCTTTAATATAGCAAATGTCCACGATTCTTCTTTTAGTCTACCTGCACCCCAACTTGCTACTGCGCCATCCATAATACTTAACTCTTTATTAGGTATAACTAAATCTTCATCAAATTCAAATAAAGTTCCTAAACCATCACAACAATCACATTTTCCAAAAGGTGAGTTAAAAGAAAATAGTCTTGGTGCTAATTCATCTATACTAATACTACAATCTGGACAAGCAAAATTTTCACTAAATAATATATCCTCTTTACCAACTACATTAGCTATAACTAAACCATCAGCAAGCTTTAATGCCATTTCTATAGAATCAGTAATTCTTTTTTCAATATCTTCCTTTATTACTATTCTATCTATAATAGCTTCAATATTATGTTTTTTATTTTTATCTAGTTTAACCTCTTCTTCAGTTAAATCATACATTTCTCCATCAATTCTAGCTCTTATAAAACCATTCTTTTTAATATTTTCTAATATCTTTTCATGAGTTCCTTTTCTTCCACGAACTATTGGAGCTAAAATTTGAATTTTAGTTTTATCCCCATAAGATATTATTTTATCCACTATTTGATCCACAGATTGTTTAGAAATTTCCTTACCACACTTAGGACAATGCGGAATGCCTACTCTTGCATATAGTAATCTTAAATAGTCATATATTTCTGTTATAGTTCCAACAGTAGATCTTGGATTTTTACTTGTAGTTTTTTGATCTATTGATATAGCTGGAGATAATCCTTCTATATATTCAACATCTGGCTTATCCATCTGTCCTAAAAATTGCCTAGCATAAGAAGATAGTGATTCAACATACCTTCTTTGCCCTTCTGCATATAATGTATCAAAAGCTAAAGAGGATTTCCCAGAGCCTGATAATCCTGTAAATACTATTAATTTATCTCTTGGTATCTCTAAACTCACATTTTTTAAATTATTAACTTTTGCACCTTTAATTATTATCTTATCATTCATCTTATCCCTCTTTTCTTTTTAATTCTTCTATCTTATCTCTTAACTGTGCTGCTCTTTCAAATTGAAGATTTTTAGCTGCAAGCTTCATTTCGTCTGTATATTCTTTTATAAGTTTCTTTATTTCTTTCTTAGTTAAAGATTTTGTTTCTTCAACGCCATATTCTGTTGATTCTTCTGCTACTTTAGTAGCCTCTATTACATCTCTAACCTCTTTATTAATTGTTTGTGGTATTATTCCGTGCTCTTCATTATACTGTGTTTGTATTTTTCTTCTTCTTTCAGTTTCACTAATGGCCTTTTTCATTGATTTTGTAATATTGTCTGCATACATTATTACTTTACTTTCTGAGTTTCTAGCGGCTCTTCCTATTGTTTGAATTAAAGAAGTTTCAGATCTTAAAAATCCTTCTTTATCGGCATCTAAAATTGCAACTAGTGCAACTTCTGGTATATCTAATCCTTCTCTTAAAAGATTTATTCCAACTAAAACATCGTATTCACCAAGTCTTAAGTCTCTAATAATTTTCATTCTTTCGATAGTGTCAATATCAGAATGCATATAAGTGGCTTTTACACCTAGTTCAATCATATATTTAGTTAAATCTTCTGCCATTCTTTTAGTTAATGTTGTAATTAATATTCTATATCCTCTTGATATTGTTTCCTGAATTTCTGTATATAAATCATCAATTTGACCTTTTACTGGTTTTATAACAATTTCAGGATCTAACAATCCAGTTGGTCTTATAACTTGCTCCGCTATAGACTGTGAATGATCTAATTCATATTGTGCTGGTGTTGCACTAACAAACATGACTTGATTTATCTTTTTTTCAAATTCTTCAAACTTTAGTGGTCTATTATCATAAGCACATGGTAATCTAAATCCATAATCAACTAACGTATTTTTTCTTGACCTATCTCCAGCATACATTGCTCTTACCTGAGGTAATGTAACATGACTTTCATCTATAAATAATAAAAAATCTTCTGGAAAATAATCTATTAATGTCTTTGGCGGTGTACCTGGTGCTCTTCCATCTAAAATTCTAGAATAATTTTCTATTCCGCTACAATAACCCATTTCTCTTATCATTTCTATATCAAAGTTTGTTCTTTGTCTTAATCTTTGAGCTTCTAATAACTTTTCTTGTGAATTCAATTCTCTAAGTCTATTTTCTAATTCATTCTCTATTTCACCTAATGATCTCTCTACAGTTTCTTTTGAAGTTGCAAAGTGAGATGCTGGGAAAATCGAAACATGATTTCTTTCCCCTATTATTGTTCCCGTTAACACATCAAATTCTCTTATCCTATCAATTTCATCACCAAAAAATTCTATTCTTATACCTTTACTAGAAGTTGATGATGGAATGATATCCAATAAGTCTCCTCTTACTCTAAATGTTCCTCTTGAAAAATCTATATCATTTCTTTCATATTGAATCTCTATGAGTTTTTTTATTATCTCATCTCTCTCTTTTTGCATTCCTTTTCTTAAACTTATAGTTAATTTTTTATATTCATCAGGATTACCAAGTCCATATATACAAGAAACTGATGCCACTATAATTACATCTCTTCTTTCAAAAAGTGCTGATGTAGCTGAATGCCTAAGCTTATCTATCTCATCATTTATAGATGCATCTTTTTCAATGAAAGTATCAGTTTGTGGTACATATGCTTCTGGTTGATAGTAGTCATAATAAGATACAAAGTACTCAACTATGTTTTCTGGAAAAAACTCTTTAAATTCAGAACATAATTGAGCTGCAAGAGTCTTATTATGAGCCAAAATTAGAGTTGGTCTTTGTAAATTTTCTATTATATTGGCCATAGTAAATGTCTTACCAGATCCAGTTACTCCTAATAAAGTTTGAAACTCATTACCTTGTTTTATTGACTTTAATATAGTATCAATAGCTTGTGGCTGATCCCCCATAGGTTTAAATTTTGAATGTATTTTAAATTCTCCCATAATTAACACCTCTTTTTTGCGAACAAACATTCGTATGCATTTTATTATATTTTACTTTTCATTATAACCTAAGTCAACATAAACTCATTCAATAATTCATCAACAAAGTTAATTCTCTACTTCTAATACTTGATTTTTAATTCTAACTTAAAGTATTCTAAATTATTAGTTTTTTCAATTTTTAAAGATTTTATAAATTATTAGGCTATGTTTTAAATACAGCCAATTATTAAAGAAAAAAGCCAGTAAATTCAATAAGAATTACTGACTTTATATTATATACTTTCTACTTTAAGCCAATGTTGATATTTTAATATAATTGCGATCTGACATTGGAATTACACTAAAATATCAACTGTTTTTCAACTTATAAAATAAAACTACTAGTGTTTTTCTTTTACATTTTTTAATATCTTAGAAAACTTATTTTCTTTTATACATATTTTATCTTTCTCTTTTATTGTTCTTGGAACTAAGAGCATACCAAGTCTCTTACCTTTACTAGTTTTAACTGGTATTTCTTTTATTATTCCACTTAAGTCTTTAATTTTAAAAGTAACATTGTAAAAATTTTCTTTTAAAATAATAAGTACATCTGCTTCAGAATTTACAACACTATTATTCACTGAGATTAACTTATTTCCTGGCTTTATTCCTAAATTATATGCTATACCTCTAGGAACAACCTCCAATACAACTAGTCCTTCTTCATCGCTAATGAATTTAGGCTTTTGTTTATTTTCGTTATCTCTTTGGATTTTTAACATCACTTCATGTGCAAGTGGAGCAAATATTATTGCTACTATTTCAAAACCAAGTCCAAATCTTGCAATTTGAGCTATTAAAGTTAAACATATTCCATAAAATAATATAGAAAGTCCTGAGTGAACAGCTTTTTCTTTTTTACTTTTTGTAAATGTAATTGATGAATAACCTATTACAGCATAAAATGGCATTATTGATATTGTGCTTAATGCTAATAATTTATTTGTTAAATTTCCACTTATAAATGGCCATCCTTTAGGTGTTGATATAGTTGTTGTTATGTAATTGCTTGTATCATTATTAGACAACGCTAATATTAATATTGCTATAGATAAAACCCAATATCTATTAAGAGAAAATCCACCTATTATCTTTCCATTTTTGTTACTAAAAATAGGAATAGAACCTCTATCTCCATCTATCATTACTAAAAAACCTTCAACAATATGTAATACACCTATAAATGTCATAAGATATATTATATCAATATTGAAAATTGTAGTACTCTTTAATGACGGAAATACATTTGATAATAGACTAATTGCTATACTTATAATTCCTAATATAGCTCCAGAATAAGAAAAACATATAAATCTTGGTTTTACAAACATTAAAATTATTGAAATCATAAATAAATATATTATACCTGAGTTTTCCCAAAATCTTATTCCTAATATGCTAAGTATAACACTGCCTATTGCACCTGCTATTATTCCTAATACAATTTGTGATAAAGTTAGTTCTAGAGGAGTGTTTATATTGTCCCCTAGAATTAATCTTTGCATCATAACCAAATTTCTATTTTTAAAATATAATATTATCCCTAAAAAGATTAGTACAATCATTAATCCTGGATTTACTATTGCACCAGCGACCCCTCTTAATGTATAAAATGTTAATTCCATATTAATCCCCCTAATTAAGCTTCTCAGTTATAAGCTGTAAAGCTTTATTAAATTGTGGATCTATATCTCTAGAATATTTTTCTTTAAATAAATCTTTAGGTATCTCCACATCATAATCAGGCGCTATGCCTTTTTTATGAATATTTTCTCCATTAGGGGTATAATATTTTGAAACTGTTACTTTAAGTCCACCTATATCATTTGAAAATCTAATAGGTTGTTGAACTATTCCTTTTCCAAATGTAGTTGTTCCAACAATTGTTGCTACTTTATAATCTCTTAACGCTCCTGTAACAACCTCTGAAGCACTAGCACTTCCTCCATCAACAAGTAATACTAATGGAAATCCTTCTGCTATTCCTCCAATAGATGGTGATTCAGCTTTATTATTATATTTATCAATAGTATATGTTATTATTTTTCCCTCTGGTATAAATTGAGATGCTACTCCAACAGCTTGTGAAAGCAATCCACCTGGATTTCCTCTTAAGTCCAATATTAAACCTTTCATCCCAGAATTCTTTAATTCATTTATCTTGTTTTTAAAATCGTCAGTAATATTTTCATCCATGAAAGATGTTAATTGTATATAACCAATAGATGAATCAATCATTTCTCCTTTTATTGATTCAACTTTTATAACATCCCTTGTTACATTTACATCAAATGGACTATTTTGACCTCTAGCAATAGTTAATTTTACTTCTGCTTTTTCTTTTCCACTAATCATAGATATTGCTTTATCAAGATCTGTTCCATCTAATTCAACATCATTTACTTTTTGTATTACATCACCAGATTGTAATCCTGCTGAAGCTGCTGGTGAGCCTTCAATAGGAGATATTATTGTTATTTGATCATTCTTTACCCCAACTTGAACTCCTATTCCCATAAAACTACCAGTAGTTTGTTCCATAAACTTACTAAACTCTTCTTTATTCATAAATACTGTATATGGATCTTCTAACGATGCTGTCATACCTTTAATAGCACCCTCTAGCAATGTATTATCATCTATCTCACCATCAAATTTTGATATTAAAGCTTCCCTTACTTGAAATAGCGCTGAATATTTATCTACATCTTTCATTTGTTTTAATTCACTTGAAACCTTTTGTGAAGCTGTAGTTAATAATATACCTTTAGTTGCTAAATAATTTCCTACAAATATGCATCCAGTTCCAATCACTAGTAACATAGCAGTACTTATGATTATTCGCCACGCCTTACTTATTCTAGACTTTTCTTCGTCTCTTCTTAAATCACTCACAGTTCTAGACTTCCTTTCGTATTCTGTGTTATAAAAATATTTCTAATATTTATATGTATTTTGTTTTTTTATTCTTAAAGGTTGTTAAATTTTAATTTTAACTACTATCTAAAACTTAGAAATCGTTATCCAACAATGTACAACCACAATATATTAAATCAATACCTATTTAATTATTTATATAGTTATTTGGGCTTATAGATATAATATAAAACATTTAAAAAAAATAATAAACCATTACTCTTTAATTATTTTACTTATTTATATTATTAGAATAAACAAAGTATTAATACTCTATTTATTCTAATAATTAAAAATATTTAAAGAATATTTGGTCCATTATTTTTATTTATAAGTTAATTTTATTCTTATTTATAAGAAATTATACTATTAAGAATTTTCTTAAAGCTGATGCACTAGCTATTCCACCAACTAAAATTCCACCAATTACAAATTCCAATAACATTACTTTTAAAACATATATAGGAGGAACAAGAGCGACAAACATCATCATTGATGCTATCCAACTAAACACTCCCTTATAAGCAAAGAATAACACTATACATGATAATGTAGAACCTAAAACTCCAATTACCATACCTTCTATTATAAAAGGCCATCTTATAAACCAATCAGTGGCTCCTACAAATTTCATTATTCCAACTTCTCTTCTTCTTGAATAAACTGTTAATTTAGTTGTATTCATTATTAAGAAAATAGATACTCCAACTAGAACTATAAATAATGCTCCACCAACTACATTTATACCTTTTACCAATTTTACAATTCCGTCAACAACCTTTTTTTGATTATCTATCTTTTCAATTCCTGTAAATCCATCTAAAGCTTGGCTTATATTTTCCGCATCTTCTGGTGATTCTAATTTTACGGTAAATGATGCTGGAAATGGATTATGTTCTAAAGTATATCCTTGTAATAATCCTTCATTTTCACTTGTTGTTTTTTGAACTTTCTTATATGCTTCTTCTTTTGATTGATATATAACATCTTTTACGCCATCTACTTCTCTTAATTTTAATTCTATTTCTCTTTGATCAATAAGTTTTATATCATCTTTAAGAAATATTTCAAGATCAACTTTATCTTTAACGCTACTAATAGCTTGGTTTACATTACCTGCTAATAATATAAATATTCCTAAAACAAAGAAAGTTATAAGTACTGTAAGTATTGAGGCAAAACTTATAGTTCTATTTCTTTTTAAACTAGTAAATGCATCTTTTATAAAATATGTAATTGTATTAATTCTCATCTTCGTACTTACCTCTCTTTTCGTCTCTTACTATTTCTCCTCTATCAATTGCTATAACTCTCTTTTTCATATAATCAACTATATCCTTTGCATGTGTTGCCATTAAGACAGTTGTTCCTGATTTATTTATATCATCTAATAATTCCATTATTTCTCTAGCTGTTTCTGGATCTAAGTTACCTGTTGGTTCGTCAGCTATTAAAACAGATGGATTATTTACTAATGCTCTTGCAAGTGAAACTCTTTGTTGCTCTCCACCAGATAATTCATTAGGAAACATTTTATATTTATGAGATAAACCTACTAATGATAATACCATAGGTACTCTTCTTCTTATTTCTCTTGGTGATGCTTCTACTACTCTCATAGCAAATGCAACATTTTCATATACATTTAAATTAGGTATAAGTCTAAAATCTTGAAACACCATACCTATTTTTCTTCTATAATAAGGTATTTGCTTTCTAGTTATAGCTGATAAATCCTTATTTCCTATTGTTATTTTCCCATTAGTTGGTTCTACTTCTTTTAATATCATCTTAATAAATGTTGACTTTCCTGATCCACTTGGTCCTACCAAGAAAACGAATTCGCCTGAATTTATTTCTATATTTACATCACTTAACGCTTTTACATTATTATCATAAATTTTCGATATATTTTTAAACTCAATCATATTAACTCTCCTTTGGATGAAATTATACAATTTCTCTGTAAAACTTACAAAATAATTATATCATAGAAGAGTTTTTAATGTTATACAAATTTCTTAAATATAAAAATTCTATTATATTTAATCCATTTGTATATCTTTAAAGCCTTCTCCCAAGACTTCATGCACTTCTCCAACTGCTATAAATGCCTTTGAATCTGTCTCCTGTATAAATCTTTTTAATTTTATAAACTGATTTCTACTTAATACAGCATACAAAACTGTTGAATTATCTCCAGTAAAACCGCCTATTCCTTTTAAAAAAGTACAGCCTCTACCTAATACATCCATTATATATTTGCTAATTTCATCATTTTTTTGACTAATAATTATTACTTGTTTACATATATTGAATCCTTCTATAAAGTTATCTACAAGAATTCCTAATATTATTACACTAAGCATTGAATATAGACCTATATCTATTCCAAATACTAAAGCTGCTGCAAACGTAATAATAAAATCTACTATAAGCAATGACTTTCCTATATCTAAATTTAAAAATTTATTTAACATTTTAGCTAATATATCAGTTCCTCCAGTAGATGAGTTTTGATTAAAAACTAATGCCATACCGAAAGCTGCTATTATTGTTCCAAATATTGTTGCTATTATAAGATCGTTTGTTATAGCAACTGGACTAAAGAATTTCTCTACAATCCACATTATTATTGATAATCCTAAACTTGCATATATTGTTTTAACCCCAAAATCGCCATTTATAAATATAAATGACAAAACTAATAATATAGTATTTAATATAAAAGTTATTCCTCCAACTGAAATATTAGGTGCAAATTCATTTATTATAATACCTATTCCAGTTATTCCACCACCAGCAAGTTTATTAGGTATAAAAAAATACTCATTTCCTAATGCAACTAGTATTATACCTATTGTCATTATTCCATATTCTCTTATTAAACTTCTCATAATCATTCCCCCTATTTATAAATATATATCTATATTTCCACTATTGCCTTTTATTATTCAAAGTATGTAATAACTCCTCTATATTTTCCCATTATTTTTTTACAATATCAATATTCTTTTTGCTAAATAAATTTCTACTTTACTATTTTAAATCTAATTTGACTATATCTAAAATTTTATACTTATTATTAAACATTTTTAGCCTAAAAAATCACATACTTTACTTATATCAAAGAAATAAAAATAAGGTAGCAATAAATAAAAATATTGCTACCTTAATAATTAAAATTAATTATCTCTTAATTGATACTGCTTTTTTAACTTTTTCAACTATTTTCTCAGTTGTTAATCCATATGCTTTTAATAATTGTTCTGGCTTTCCACTTTCACCAAATGTATCTTCAATTCCAACTTTTAATACTGGAACTGGCATTTCTTCACATAATACTTCTGATACAGCAGAACCTAATCCACCAATTATGCTATGTTCTTCAGCAGTAACAATAGCACCTGTTTCTTTTGCTGCTTTTATTAATAATTCTGAATCTATAGGTTTTATAGTATGAATATTAATAACTCTTGCATCTATTCCATCTTTAGCTAATTCTTCTTTAGCTTCTAATGCTAATTTAACCATTATTCCTGTTGCTACTATAGTAACATCATTTCCATTTGCTAATGTTACACCTTTTCCTATTTCAAACTTATAGTCAGCATTGTCATTTACATTTTCAACTGCTAATCTACCAAGTCTTACATAACAAGGTCCCTTATATTCTGATACAGCTAAAATAGCTGCTTCAGTTTCAATTGCATCTGCTGGATTTATTACTGTCATATTAGGGATACTTCTCATTAATGAAATATCTTCAACTGATTGATGAGATGCTCCATCTTCTCCTACTGTTAATCCTGCATGTGTTGCACAAACTTTAACATTAAGTTTTGGATAACAAATTGAATTTCTAATTTGTTCAAATGCTCTACCTGCTGCAAACATTGCAAATGTACTAACAAATGGAACTTTTCCACAAGTTGAAAGACCTGATGCAACTCCCATCATATTAGCTTCTGCTATTCCCATATTTATAAATCTTTCTGGTGCAGCTGCTTTAAAATCTGCTGTTTTAGTTGACTTTGATAAATCTGCATCTAATACTACAACATCTTTATTCATGTTTGAAAGTTTTACTAATGCTTTACCATAAGCTTCTCTAGTTGCTATTTTATTACCCATTAGTTTTCCCCTCCAATTTCTTTTAATGCTTGATCACGTTGTTCTACGCTTGGTGCTGCTCCATGCCATCCTGCTTGGTTTTCCATGAATGAAACACCCTTACCTTTTACTGTTTTACATACTATAACTGTTGGTTGTCCTTTTGTGTTTTTAGCTTTTTCGATTGCAGCTAAAATTTGATCATAATCATGACCATCTATTATTAAAGTATTCCATCCAAAAGCTTCAAATTTCTTATCAATTGGAGCTGGATTCATTACATCTGAAATATTTCCATCTATTTGTAGTCCATTATAATCTACAAATGCAGTTAAATTATCTAATTTATAGTGAGCTGCTGACATTGATGCTTCCCAAACTTGACCTTCTTCAAGTTCTCCATCACCTAATATAGTGTAAACTCTATAATTTTTATTATCTAATTTACCTGCTAATGCCATTCCAACAGCTGCTGAAATTCCTTGTCCTAATGAACCTGTTGACATATCAATTCCTGGTAAATCATTCATATTAGGATGTCCTTGTAATCTAGATCCTATCTTTCTTAAAGTATTTAATTCTTCTACATTAAAATAACCTTTTCTTGCTAATGCACTATATAAAGCTGGTGCAGCATGTCCTTTTGATAATACAAATCTATCTCTATCAGGATTCTTAGGATTTTTAGGATCTATGTTCATTTCATTAAAAAATAATACACTCATTATATCCGCTATTGATAAAGATCCACCCGGATGTCCTGATGCTGATTCAGTAAGCATAGTTACTATATCTTTTCTTATAAGCTTTGATATTTCTTGAAGCTTTTCTTTGTTATTATTCATACTATAATCCTCCTATGATTAAATTCCTCACCTAGAACATATTCTTTTCATTTTTCAACAGTTTTATTCTATCATGATTTATTATATTTGTATATATTAATAATTATATTGTATACGTTATTTTCTTATATTGTATACACTATTTATTAATATGCTATACTTTTTCCACTTCGATAACCCATAATAATTAATATATGCCATGAAATTTGTTTTTCATGGCATATACAACTTAAGGATTATCTTAAAAACAATATTTAAATTTGAAATTTTTTTATTGGCTCTGTTTTAAATATGTGTTGATATATACAGTAGGTAAAGTTCAATTACTCTATCCACTTTGCATATGCAGATATCAACACCCTACCTTAAAATATAATTTATGTATTTTAGATAATCGATTTATTATATAATGAGTTAAATGGTTATTAATTTAAATAGTGTTTAAAAATTTTATTAATTAGAATATACCTAAAGCTCCTAAAATAGCACCAGCACCTATAAGTATTCCCATTATTTTAATTGGAGAAACTCCTTTTTTAACCATTTGTAATACTATTAATGTCAAAGCAAACGGTATTAATCCTGGCATTAATTTATCTAAAAGATCTGTTTGTAAACTGAAATCAACTTCTCCCATATTAAAACTTATATTAGTTTTTAAATCAACAAATCTACCAACAAGACCACCCATTACAAGAGTACCAAGTACAGATGCAGTTTCAATTACTTTATTTATTTTTCCACCTTGTAATATTTGTTCCACAGCTTTTTTACCAAGGTTGTACCCACTCATCCATAAGCTAAATGATATACCACCCATTATAGCAAATTGTGATATTAAAAATATTATTGGTCCAGCAATATTTCCTGTATTAGTAATACCTATACATATTGCAAGCAAAATAGGTGTAATAATCCCTTGTGTTAATGTATCACCAACGCCTGCTAAAGGTCCCATCAATCCTGTTTTTATAGCATTAAATCCTTCATCACTTATTGGCTTACCATTAGATTTTTCTTCTTCCATAGCTATAGTTATACCATGAATTACAGATCCACAAATAGGTTCAGTATTAAAAAATGCTAAATGTCTTTGTACTGCTGATTTTCTATCCTCTTTATCTTTATATAACTTCTTTACTATTGGTAACATTGAATGTGCAAAGGATGTAGCTTGCATTCTTTCATAGTTATAATTTGATTGTGCAAACATAAACCATCTAATCCAAGATTTTATTACATCTCTTTTAGTTAAAGTTTTAATTTCATCATTTTCAACCGGCTTATTTGTAGGCATAACATTTAATTCTGACATATATAGTTCCTCCTCTCAAATTCCTTTTATGCATTAGAAGTAGAATTACTATTCTTTATAGCAGTTACAGTTAATGCGATTACCATTCCTATTATTGATATAATAACTATATCAAGCTTAAAGCAAACTGACATTATGATTCCTAATACAAAGAATGGCATTGTAAATGAGTTTCCTATTAATTTTAAGTTCATTGCAATACCTAATGCTGGTAACATTGCACCTATTACATTAAATACATGTAATACATTAGGACTTAGAACTTCTAATAGTCCTGATACTGCATTAGGTCCATAATATACAACTAATGCTGCAGGTATGAAGCTTAGTAAAAAAAGTGCTATTTGTGGCGGTATTACATTTATAAATCCGACGGCATCAATATTTCCTTTTTCAACTTCTTTATCTGCCCAGTGAACAAAGAATGAGTTGATTGTCATTTTTCCTATCCATAGAATTGTTGCAATAGTGCCAAGAGGAACTGCTATTGCCATTGCAGTTTCAATATCTAAATCTGAAATTATTGCAAGTGCAGTACCAACATATCCAGCAAAAGCAGGATCTCCCATTTGAGCTCCTCCTGCTGATATAAATCCTAAATAAATAACATTTATACCAGCTCCTATTAATGCACCTTCTAAAGGATGGCCTAATATTATTCCTGTTATAAATCCAGCTACTAAAGGTCTGTTAAATGTAAAGAATCCTGCATAAGTAAACCAAGGACTCCATGATATATAATAGAAAAATCCTATTAATACAGCTTGTAAAATTGTAACATTCATACTGATCCCTCCTATGTATAGTTAAAGTTTATTTGTTATATTTTATCTAATTGAATTTGCTTTGCATCAGGAACAATTTGTACAAAAACGTTTACACCTAATTCCTTAAGCTCTTTAAATGCTTCTTTTTCTTCATCTGAAACTGAAATATTCTTATAGAATTGTTTTCTACCTTGTTTTGCACCCATTCCTCCAAGATTCAATTCTTTTATTGCTACTCCAGCTTTTACAAGACTAAGAACAGGCATTGGAGTCTTAATTAAAACTATTACTCTTTCTCCGTCATCATCTTTATTTAAAGCATTAATAGCATCATTTACTCCGTATATTTCAACTTTAATTGAAGATGGTGCCGCTGATTTTAAAACCATTTCCATAAATGGATCTTGAGCTACTGCATCATCTACTACTATTATTTTAGTTGCCTTTGTAATTTTAGACCAAGCTGTTGCTACTTGACCATGTATTAATCTATCATCTATTCTTGTTAAAACAATATTTAACATATTTATCCTCTCCTTTTTAATTAATTACTCCTTTTTAATAATTCCATTTCTTTAAATAATTCTTTAATTCCTTTTGTTCCTGTTTCCACGCAATGATCAGTTAAATCATCTAAGTTATAAACTTCTCTCATTGTAATTGCTTCAAGTAATATTGGTAAATTAACACCTGTTATACATCTAAAATTAATACTTGATAATTTACTTGAATTTAGAGCAACTACATTATAAGGGCTCCCTCCCATAAGGTCTACTAATACTAAAACTCCATCACCATCTTCTAAAGATTGAACTGACTCCTTAACCTTATCACCTAACATTTCAACACTATCTCCATGTTGAAGTCCTAATGTTAATATTTTTTCTTGTTTTCCTACAATAAGTTCCGCACTCTTTACTATTTCTTCTGAAAATTTTCCATGAGTCACCAATAAAATTCCTATCATCTTGCCTTGACACCTCCTTAGTTTTTCTTATACTTATTTATTAAGCAAGTCCCTTGCCAAAAAATTAATATAATGTGTATCAAAAATAGTATTTTATAATAGATATCCCTTTAACCCCAGTATTGTTAACGTTTAAATAAACAAAAATCATATAATATTTCATAAAATAATTTTATTTAATGCTAAATAAATTAATTATATACATTTTAATTTAGTATCACCCTATGTGTATTAAATGTGTATTAAACGTGTATTAAAAAAAACTAAATGTAAATACACATTTAGTTTTTTATTTATATAAATACACATTTTTTTTACATTTCAGCTCTGTTTTAAATGTGTGTTGATATATGCAATAGGCCAAGTGGCATTGTAATTGGATTTTTAGAACCCTTAATAAGTATTGTCAAATTTACTGCTTGTCTCAATTTTATATTGGGAACAAGCTGAAATGGGACTATACTTATTTTAGTGTTGTTAAGTGAGAGTCGGAATTTTATATTTCGCTCCTCGAACTTACTCAGCGACTATCAGAAGTCGAGTTTCCTTTTTTT